>JAGHDB010000290.1 GCA_021160155.1 Bacteroidales bacterium
CAGCCAGTTTCTGTATCAATTGCTGCAACGGACCGATCTCGACTTTGTATATCAACCGCATCCAGGAGATAAAATGCTGCCTGAATTCAGCCAGTTGTTCCTCTCCGCCTATCCGTGCCTGCAGGGATTTATCCCGGATAACCGGGACCCGGATCATCTGGGCTCTGGAAGATATGGTGGGCAATATTTCTTCAGGATGATCAGAAACCAATAAAAAAACCGTTTTCTCCGGTGGTTCCTCAATGATCTTCAGCAATTTATTCGCAGCTACCGCATGCATCTTTTCAGGCATCCAGATAATCAGTACTTTATATTCAGATTCATACGCTTTAAAACTCAGCTTTTTCAGGATCTCCTGAGCCTCCCTTTTGAATATCCCGGCCTGTTGGTTTTCAATGCCTATCGTCCGGTACCACTCCTGAAGAGAGGGAGAGGGATGTCCGGTAAGATAGTCGCGCCATGCTTCCAGAAAACGATCACTGTAAGGCTCTTCTCCCGCTTTAAACCCTGCCGTCCGGGCAACCGGAAAAACATAATGAATATCCGGATGTATATGCTGCTGCGCCTGATGACATGAAGGACATACACCGCATGAATCCCTCTCCCCGCGGTCACGGCATTGAAGATACTGGGCAAACGCCAGAGCCATGGCAAAATGGCCCGAACCCGGCTGCCCGCTGAACAGCAAAGCATGACTTACCCGGTTGGTTTGTACCGATTGAATCAACCGCTCGCGGATCCCGTCCTGCCCGGCCACCTCTTCAAACTTCATACCTGCTCCTTCCTGAATTGATTGAGATCAAAAATAATCATCCCTGAATGGATTTTAAAATCAAATCCCCTTTTATAACTTTGCCTGCATTAAAAAAAATCATATACCTCTTATCATGAAAGCACTAAACAACTATAATTTTTCCGGGAAAAAAGCAATTATCAGAGTTGATTTCAATGTCCCTCTGAATGATGCTTTTGAAATCGGCGACGATACCCGCATCCGGGGCGCCATCCCCACTATCCTTAAAGTCCTGAATGACGGCGGCTCCGCCATCCTGATGTCTCATCTCGGACGCCCGAAAGAGGGACCCGAAGAGCGGTTCAGCCTGAAACATCTGATCCCCGACCTCGAGGAGAAATTAAACCGGCCGGTGCAATTTGCTCCTGACTGTATCGGCCCTGAAGCCGCTGCTTACGCTTCACAACTGAAGCCCGGAGAGGTGCTGCTGCTGGAAAACCTTCGTTTTTATAAAGAAGAAACCAAAGGAGATGAAACATTTGCCGGGAAACTGGCCGCCCTGGCCGATGTATATGTCAACGACGCTTTCGGCACCGCCCACCGGGCACACGCCTCTACCACCCTTATCGCCCGGTTTTTCCCGGATGAAAAGATGTTCGGACTCCTCATGGAGAATGAAATAAAAAATATCGATAAAGTTCTCAGAGATGCCCGAAAACCTTTTACCGCTATCCTGGGCGGAGCAAAAGTATCTACTAAAATCACCATTATTGAAAATCTGCTGAATAAAGTGGATAACCTTATTATCGGCGGAGGTATGACCTATACTTTTATCCGGGCACTCGGCGGTACCATCGGCAACTCCCTGGTGGAAGAGGAGTATCTGGATATGGCCAAAACCATACTGGAAACTGCCAAAAAACTGAATGTCAATATTGTACTTCCAACCGACAGCCTCAATGGCGATCGCTTTGATAATGAGGCCAATCGTCAGATTACCCCTGCTTCCGATATACCCGGCGGGTGGATGGGACTGGATATCGGAGAAAACACTATCCGCCGGTTCAGTGATCTGATTGAAAACTCCGCCACTATTTTGTGGAACGGCCCGATGGGCGTTTTTGAAATGGAAAATTTCAGAAACGGAACACTCGAAATTGCCAAAGCTATCGCCCGCGCTACCCGAAAAGGAGCCTTCAGCCTCGTGGGAGGAGGAGATTCCGTCGCTGCCGTTAACCAATTTAACCTGGCCGGCGAAGTTTCTTATGTCTCTACCGGCGGAGGTGCCCTCCTCGAATATATCGAAGGGAAAGTGCTTCCGGGTATCGCCGCAATCAGAGGATATTAATTCACTCCTCCCCGATGAAATCCCCGTAATGGATTTTCTGCATATTACTACTAAAGAGGATTTTAACCGGCTGACCCTCGATACTTTCAAATTTCAGGCAGCAAACAACCCGGTTTATCGTCAATACCTCAACCTGCTCGGTATTACACCGGCACAAAAAATCCTGCCTGAAGAAATTCCCTTTCTCCCGATTGAATTTTTTAAAACAAACCGGATCATTTGCGGAAATGAACCCGGTGACCTGGAGTTTACTTCAAGCGGCACCACCGGATCATCACACAGTACCCATATCGTACTGCACCGCGAATGGTACCACCAGAGCCTGCTGAACGGTTTCATCAGGGTATTTGGTGATCCCGCGGATTATTGCCTGCTGGCACTGCTCCCCTCCTACCTCGAACGAACCGGCTCCAGCCTGGTATATATGATGGATCAACTCATCCGCCACTCCGGCCACCCGCTTAACGGTTTCTACCTCAATAACCTTGAAGAACTGGCCCGGACCCTGCATCAACTCGAAACAACCGGCCAGAAAACATTGCTCACCGGTGTCCCCTATGCTTTGCTCGACTTTGCCGAACAGTTCGCCATGAAACTTAATTATGTACAAATTATGGAAACCGGGGGAATGAAAGGTAAACGAAAAGAAATGCTACGTGAAGAACTGCACCAAATGCTTCAGAAAGCTTTCGGTACCGGTAAAATCCTGTCAGAATACGGCATGACCGAACTGCTTTCCCAGGCATACTCAACCGGCGACGGCCGTTTTTTTACCCCCCCCTGGATGCAAATCCGTATCCGTGATCCTTACAACCCTTTTCAAACCCTTCCCGACGGAAAAGTCGGAGGTATCGATATCATCGACCTCGCCAACCGGTACTCATGTGCCTTTATTCAAACACAAGACCTGGGCCGAAGCCATCCGGACGGCTCGTTTGAAGTCCTCGGAAGATTCGAAAACAGCGATCTGAGAGGCTGTAACCTGCTGGTCAGTGAGTAATCTACACGTACCTGCCGGTAATAAAACAACTTTGAAATCATACAAGATATCATTAATTCACAACTCCCTGTTGGTTACTTTTCCGGATTTTAGCACCTCTTCAGATGGAACTCTCTGTAAATGAAAGTACATTTAAAGTGAAATAATCAAACTATGGCATCCTCCTCATATAACAGGTATCGCCTGGCCCGTTTTCTGATGGAAAAGATCCATAACAGCCTTTCTAAAAAAATTTCGGTAACCTTTGCCACCGCCTTCTTTACAGTACCAGGTTCATGGTTCTCCGCACTGTACTCCGGCTTACTCATTCTCAGCCTGACCCGGTACCACTTTGATGATGCCACCCGGACAACCGGGATCACAATCGGCATTCTGGCTATTGCAGCCTCCTCACTACTGCACTTTATCCACTACGGATTATTTAATCAAATCGGTATCCGGGGATGGCACCGTGTTCCGGTAGTCATTAACCGGTACCTGAAATCCGGCCTCGACCCCGGAACCATCAAAAATTTAGATAACCCCTCATTCGAAAAACTGGCAAAAGCCTATCTTGTTTTTCCGAAAGACCACGCCCGGCTGGCACTCTTTTACTCCACCCTGGTCAATCTGACCCTTACCGGATATATCTATTACCTCACCCATGATGTCACCGGATCCGTTATTATCTTCTGCAGCGGACTGCTGGCACAGTTTATCTATATCTATTATACCTACCTGGCAACCGATTTTGTTGCCGGTTCACTCCGTACCTATATCCTGCATGAAATCAGAAAAAGAGAACTCCCCATAAAAATTCCTCCGGGGATCTCTTTCAGAAGTTCACTCTTCATTCTGGTGATCTTTGCAACCATTACCGTGATTATTACTGCGTTATACGTAAGAGCCGGACTGCATAGTATCACCATCATTTCAATATTTACCACACTCTCCACCGTGATTATCGGCGCATTGGTCTATATGCACTATCTCGCTATCGACGTCTTTTTAAACGAAATCCACCAATCAACCAGCAACCTCGCCAAAGGAGAACTGGGTGAGCTTTTTCCGGCTTTCTCCTATCACGAAATTCAAATAACCACCCAAAACCTGAATGAAGTGGCCCGCGAATTCATGAACCTGCGACAGGATCTTGAAGACCGCATCCGTGAGCGTACACTGGATATCCTCCAGGCAAAAGAAGAAGCCGAAGCTGCCAACATAGCCAAAAGTAACTTCCTGGCCAATATGTCGCACGAAATCCGGACCCCAATGAACGGTATCGTGGGCATGACTGAAATTTTGCTGAAAGGAGATCTTACCGAAGAACAACATGAATACCTGACCATAATCGAAAATTCAGCCAATACCCTGCTGGCTATTATTAATGATATACTCGACTTCTCCAAAATCGAAGCCGATAAACTCGAACTGGAAAACGTCTCCTTCGATCTGGTTAAAGTAATCGAAGAAGTTGCCGATAATGTGGCATTTAAAGCAGCTAAAAAACATCTCGACCTGGTTACCGATATCGATACCTCCATCCCGAAAAGTGTCAAAGGAGATCCCCTCAGATTGAAACAGGTGCTGTTGAACCTCTCAAATAATGCGGTGAAATTTACCGAGAAAGGTGAAATTCTGATCAGTTGCAATAAAATTGAACAGGTGGGCAACCAAATCAAATTCCTCTTCAGAATCAAAGACTCAGGTATCGGGATATCACCGGAACAAAAAGAACGGCTGTTTAAATCATTCTCACAGGCAGATACTTCAATCACCCGTAAATTCGGGGGGACCGGACTGGGGCTGATCATCAGCAAACAACTGGCTGAGATGATGCACGGTACCATCGATCTCGAAAGTCACGAAGGTAAAGGATCCACTTTCTGGTTTTCTGCATTCTTCGAAGAAGATACTATTGAAACTGCGGATGTGGAAGAATTGCAACCTTCACTCGAGGGACTGAACGTACTTATCGTTGACGATAATGAAACCAACCGCCAGGTATTCAGAAAATACCTTGAATACTGGAAATGTACCGCCGATGATCAGGATAATGCAGAAACAGCTTATCAACTCCTTAAAAATGTGGCAGGTACTCCTGATGAATTTGACCTGGTTCTGGTCGATTGCCAGATGCCCGAAACAGACGGACTCACATTCGCACATAAAGTTAAGAAAGATCCCGATATCCGGCATAACCACCTGATACTCCTCTCTTCAATCGCCGATGCCATTCATTCTAAAGAGGTGCAAAATGCAGGTTTTGAAGGATATCTCAATAAACCGGTGAAAATTTCAGAACTGAAACGTCTGATCATTTCAGTTATCCAACAAACCCCCAAACAAACTGTAACACCACCGGAACAAACAGAGTTGTCCCCGAAGCAGACTGAAATGCCCCTAAAACAAACCATAACACCTCCGGAAACAATCGAGACAACCCCGGAACAACCCACTCTTGAATTTTTCGAAGAAGTTGCTGATAATACTTCCCCGCCTCCTGCCGGAAAACCGGTCGCTACAACCAAACCCAAACCTCCCCGGTATAAAACCCTGCTGGTCGAAGACAATAAAATCAACCAGCGGATTGCCATGCTCCATCTGCAAAAACTGGGACTGAAAATCGAACTGGCTGAAAACGGCGAAGAGGCCCTGCAGAAATACCATAAATACCAGTATCCGTTGATTTTCATGGATGTGATGATGCCGGTCATGGACGGACTCGAAGCCACGAAAAAAATCAGGGAGTGGGAACAGGAAGAGGGGATCATCCACCCTGCATATATTATTGCCATGACCGCCAATGCCATGAAAGGCGACCGTGAAACCTGTCTGGCTGCCGGAATGAACGACTATATAGCAAAACCTTTCAAAGTCGAAAAACTACAGGAAACCCTTGACCGGTTTGCCGGCTACAATAAGGGATAAAAAGCTCTTCTGATATGCCGGATCTCCTTTCCCTCTGCAGAATTAATGATAAAAACCACATCAAAACGGATCTCTGACCGGATATGATGATACCGCGCGTACGCATCGGCTGCATATACCAGCATCCGTTGCTTCTTACGGTCAACCGCCTGCTCGGGGCGCTCCAGCATCGGCGCCGTCCGGCTTTTAACCTCTATAATCACCAGTTCATCTCCGTCAATGGCGATGATATCCACCTCCTTATGCCGGTAATACCAATTGCGCTCAATAACCTGAAAACCCTCCCGCTCCAGAAAAGCAACGGCCATATCCTCTCCCGCCCTGCCTTTTTGCCGTGTGTGTGTCATTTTATTACTTTTGTCAGCATCACTTGTTATCCAAATTATCCCTGAATGAAATCCTATAAACGTCATCTCATTACCGCCGCCCTTCCGTACGCCAACGGACCGGTACATATCGGTCACCTGGCCGGAGTATATATCCCTGCAGATATCTATACGCGTTACCTCCGGCTAAATGGAAAAGAGGTGCTCTTTATTTGCGGTTCAGACGAACACGGAGTGCCTATCACACTGAAAGCCAAGATGGAAAACATATCCCCGCAAAAAGTGGTGGATCAATTTCATACCCTGAACAAAGAATCCTTCGAGCAATTCGGAATCTCTTTCGATATCTATCACCGGACATCCGATCCCCTGCACCACGAAACAGCCGGTGCATTCTTTAAAAAACTATACGACCAGGGAACATTTATTGAAAAAACCACCGAACAATTCTACGACGAAGAACAACAACAATTTCTGGCCGACCGGTACATCACGGGAACCTGCCCCTATTGCGGATACGAAAAAGCTTACGGCGATCAATGCGAAAATTGCGGGACCTCGCTGAATCCGCTTGAACTGATCAATCCGAAATCTACCCTCAGCGGTAACCCGCCGGTCAAAAAAGAGACCCGCCACTGGTACCTCCCGTTAGACCAATATGAACCGTGGCTCAGAGAATGGATCCTTGAAGAACACCGGGATTGGAGAACCAATGTGTACGGACAATGCAAGTCGTGGCTTGACCAGGGATTACAACCCAGAGCTGTAAGCCGTGATCTCGACTGGGGCGTGCCGGTCCCGGTTGAAGGAGCAACAGGAAAAGTACTGTACGTATGGTTCGACGCACCTATCGGATATATCTCTGCCACCAAGGCACTGACTCCCGATTGGGAAAAGTACTGGAAATCCGAGGATTGCCGAATGATCCATTTTATCGGAAAAGATAATATCGTTTTTCATTGCATCATCTTTCCGGCTATGCTGAAAGCACACGGCGAATTTATCCTCCCCGACCAGGTACCGGCAAATGAATTTCTTAATCTTGAAAACGATAAAATATCAACCAGCCGTAACTGGGCGGTATGGCTCCATGAATACCTCGAATCATTCCCTGGTAAACAGGATGTGCTGCGATATGTCCTTACCGCCAATGCACCGGAAGCCAAGGATAATGATTTTACCTGGAAAGATTTTCAAACCCGTAACAACAACGAACTGGTAGCCGTTCTGGGTAATTTTGTCAACCGTACCCTCGTTTTGACACAAAAATATTTCGATGGTGCATGCCCGG
>JAGHDB010000123.1 GCA_021160155.1 Bacteroidales bacterium
GGTTAAGGGGAAAATGGTTTTCAATATCTGAAGCATCAGGTGCGAGTGCAGCAGCCGGAACTTTAATACCGGGTGTATGATCAGAATATCCCACACGTGTATGGAATTTCTTGGCAATAGTCAGCATAGCCCTGAGATTGACATCTTCAAAAGGGGTGGGATATTCGGTATTGGCATGTAATATTACAATCTGGTCGTGCGAAGTACCGGCAGTTGTGAGAATGTTAAGTGCGGCGCGGATCTCATCCAGTGTTCCCATACCGGTAGAGAGGATGATCTCCTGACGATATTGTCCCACTTTTCTGAGAAGCGGCAGGTTGGTCAAATCACCGGATCCGATTTTAAATCTTTTAACCCCCAGGTTTTTAAGCAATTGTGCGCTCTCCATATCAAAAGGGGTTGACATAAATTCAATACCGGTAACCCGGCAGAAATCAAACAGATCACGATGGGCGCTGTTGCTTAATTCAAGTTGTTTCAACAATGAAAACTGCGTATGATGACCGGTTTGTTGTTCTTTTTGATAGTCGGCCAGCGGTGTTTCGGGTGATACCAGTTTTTCGGCTTTAAAAGTTTGAAATTTTACTGCATCTGCTCCGGCATCAAATGCCGCCTGAACCATCTCTCTGGCTATTTGAGGATTGCCGTTATGATTGACGCCCGCTTCAGCGATAATGAACACCTTATTTTTCATCGGATTTTGCGTAAAGGATTACCAATATAGGTGCCGGGCCGGTTAAGACTTTTAAGCACCACCGATCCGGCCGAAACCAGTGAATCCGGGGCGACAGATACATTATTGGCCAAAACGGTGCCGCTTCCGATCAAAGTGCGATCACCCACAATGCACTGACCGTTAACAATGGCATTCGTGCTTATATGTACGAAGTCTCCCACCGAAGACTCATGTTCAATCAGTGCACCGGTATTGATGATACAGTTTTGCCCGATGACGGCTTCGGTATTGACCAGGGCATAATGCATGATAATGGTTCCTTCTCTGATGGTTACTCCCCGGGCCACATGGGCAAGAGGCGATATCACCACCGGGAAATGTCCTCCGAGTGCACGTATTGTATTGAACAAAGTGATCCTGGCCGCCGGGGTTTTAATCTGCCCTACCGTAATGAGAAAATCGGGGAATTGATGTATGATCTCTTTCAGTTGATCATCCGTACCAATCACGGGAACTCCGCTTATGCGAACCGGTTCAGCGTTCATTTCAAATCCGGCATGTTCCACGATTCCCACCGGTTCAAATTCAACACCCATACGGATCACGTCAATGCAGGATTTGCAGTGACCTCCTCCGCCGATCAGAACCAAAGGTTTTTTCATCTGAAATGAATTGATGGCAAACAAATATACAATTTACTTTTCACCCTTTGAGATGCTTTTTGGCGAATGGTGCCACAGTTTATTAAGCTGTTTGTTCAGATCGGGAGAAAGACCCAATATCCGGTTAAAGCCAATATATATGATGGTTATCAAAGCACTACGAAGAAAAATATCCAGAATTAATGTGGAGATCGGATGATCCGGATGATTGAAATCAGGCAGCAGGAGGCTGACGCCATATGCTGTGATTCCCGTTGCAAGAATTGCCAGATGGCGCCAGGAGTAGGGTTGCATCTGGTACTTAATCCGGAGAAAGATAAAACGCATGAGACTGTAACAGCCTACGGAGATGGCAGAAGCAAGAGCGGCACCGGAGATACCCATCCGGGGGATCAGCAGCAGGTTGGTTACCACGATAAGTCCGGCAAAGAGGAGAATGAAAAGAGTCAGGAGCCGGTAATGGCGACTGGTTGACATGACTGCCACGCTGACTCCCGAGGCCATCTGAAACAGATTTGCCAGTCCGATAAACAAAATGACCCATTTACCGGAGGCATAATTATCCGGTAATATCCTGAAAATATTATCCAGATTACCCAGAATACCGACCAGGATCAATAATCCGAACAGTAGCTGATTCAGGGTGCTTTGTGAATATATTCGCCGGATGGTATCTGTCTGCCGGTCTTTCCAGGCCTGAGCAACCACAATATTTGAAATTTTATTAACCGGCCGGCTTGCAATAGAAACCAGTGTTCCGAAAATGAATGCCCGTCCGTAAATACCCGTATCGGCCAGACCAAGTATGGAGTTGATCATGATGCGGTCAATAGACTGCACCACGATATTGCTGAATGTCATAATGATCCCGAACCCTGCAACAGAAATAATGGCACGGGTCAGTTTGGGACGGAGGTAGGAAAAATCGGGGCGAATGATAAATTCACCATCAAATAACAGCAACAGACTAATCAGAATACCGGGCAGCGAAAGTGCCAGTGTGTATCCGAGAACAAATTTCGGAAAGTCAAGCACATGGTACACAAACAGCAACAATGCAATTAAAATAAACAAACGCATGAGGAACTCTTTAATCAGAATTCCTTTGGCAGACTGATACAACGCAGCATAGTATATGTCCACGACCAGATAGATCGCCGTGAACAAGGTCAACGGAACAATCAAATCCACATATCGCACGAAAAGAGCCGATTGCTCCAGGCTGTCTGAAATAATCCAAGGCCGGAGCAGAAGATAAATAATCATTGAAACAATAAATCCGGTCAATGTAACCCATAAAACCAATCCGAAATAGCGATGGTGTTTTTGCCCGGGATTGCGGAAATAAGGGAACAAACGATTGGTTACATTGTTGATTCCCAGAGTTGAGAGGGTAGCAAGCAGCAATGACCAGGTCCATAAAAGATCCAATACGCCGTTCTGTTCACGGGTGAGAAAGTTGGGTTGGAGGATTCCGGCGGTAATGAAACCTACCCCGACCCCGAGATAGGCGTACACTGTTCCTTTAATGCTTTGTTTTTCAATGACCCCCATAGGTGATTTAATCAAGTACAAATGTAGCAAAATGTCTTCATCCCTGATCGGTTAGCCTTTTCTTTGTATCTTAGCACATTCATTTTATCGTGGTATGAAGCCGAGAACAACACGTATTTCCAAAGGCCGTTTGCAAAGTTCATCGCTCACCACTGTGATCAGTATTTCACTGGTACTTTTTCTATTGGGTTTGTTGGGATTATTGGTTATGAATGCGCAGAAACTTGCTGATTTTGTAAAAGAAAATATCGGATTTTCGGTTATTCTGAAAAGAGATGTCCGGGAAGCCGATATCATTCAATTGCAGAAATATTTTGATGCCAGCGATTATGTGAAAGAGACGCAGTATGTTACACCTGAACAGGCAGCCGAAGAACTCAAAAATGAGTTGGGCGAGGATTTTATTCAGTTTTTAGGAATTAATCCCCTTCTGCCTTCTATTGACATCAAATTGTATGCGGCTTATGCCAATCCCGATAGTATTGCCAAAATTGAACAGGAGTTTTTAAGCTATCCACAGGTGAAAGAGGTGTATTATCAGGAATCACTCGTGCATCTGATCAATGAAAATATACGAAAGATCAGTGTGGTTATCCTGGTGTTCAGTCTCTTTTTGTTTTTGATTTCTGTGGCATTGTTCAATAATACCATACGGTTGATGATCTATAGTAAAAGATTTATTATTAAAACTATGCAGCTGGTCGGGGCCACCCGGGGGTATATTCGCAGGCCCTTTATTTCAAAGGGTATATTGCACGGGATTACCGGTGCCGCTTTGGCCATTTTATTGCTGTTGGGGGTGATATACCTGGCCAAACAACAGATGCCTGAATTGGTTACCTTTACGGACATTAAAATAGTAGGGGTGTTGTTTGCCCTTGTGATATTATTGGGAGCCATTTTAGGCTGGTTCAGCACTACGCTGGCTGTGAATAAATTTTTACGATCAGAACGCGATGCTTTATATTTGTAAATTACTTTAACATGAATAAACCATTGAAACAAAAACCGGTATCTAAAGAAGCACCCGAAACGGGAGGTCTGGTTTTCGGAAAAACGAATTACCTGCTTCTGATCATTGGTGTGGGGGTAATTATTTTAGGATTTATTTTAATGGTCGGAAAAGGTTCGGATGATCCGAACGTGTTTGACAAGAATATTTTTAGTTTCAGAACAACTACTTTGGCCCCGATCATTGTATTAATCGGGTTTATTATCGACGGAATAGCTATCATGTATCGTCGTTCGGCTTCTCCTAAAAACCGGAACGCTGAATGAATGCAATACAGGCTCTCTTATTAGGAGTGATCCAGGGACTTACGGAATTTCTGCCGGTCAGCAGTTCGGGTCACCTTGAGTTGGGGAAAGCTCTTCTCGGTGTAGATGCTTCAATGA
>JAGHDB010000125.1 GCA_021160155.1 Bacteroidales bacterium
CACTCACACTCACACCCACACTCACACTCACACCCACACTCATCTCATCCAGTATCCAAGGTTAATGAACAGGATCGGCCGGAAGTCACCGTTGGCGGCCATGAGGGTGATTTCTACCGGGCCGACCGGACTGGCATATCCGTAGGTGAAGCCGGTACCGGCGAGGATGGTTTTTGTGTCTTTGAACTCGGCGAAGGTATTGAATGATTTCCCGATATTATTTCTCAGGATCAGATAATGGTTACCCTTGATATTATATTGCAGGTCGCCTCTGAATATCAGTCCGAAATTTCCTGCCCGTTCCATGTAGTTCATACCCACGAAGGGAATAACGTTTTTATGGTAATATCCCAATCCGCCCAGATACGATCGATAGGGATAGGGGATTGAATCTCCGAAAGCCATCGAGAGCATCATAGAGGGTTGAAAACTGAATTTGTCGGTCATTCTGAAAGCGCGTTGGTGGCGGTAATTAAATGACAACGCCGGCTGGTATCCTGCTAAAGTAAAGTTATTGATCCATTTCAGGGCGATTTCTACTTTTTCACCATTGGTAGGATAAGGAACCCGGTTGAAATTATCTTTATCGAACCGTATATAATAATTAAGCATTGGTGAGTTGAATGCACCCAGTTGCAGAAAAGTGATATCCGGGGCCACAGATGCAAATTCTCCCTGGATTCCGGTTGAAACTGCATACTCTTCATGAAATGTGGTTCGGAGTACCAGATTCATCAGGGCATCCCGGTATAGGTAACTTCCGATTTTATGGCCTTCATCATATTCATAAGCATGGATCCGGTTAAATTCGGTTTGGATACCCCAATCCCGTTTTTTACGACTGAGAAAAAAGTAGGAAGCGGTAACGTTGGGATTTTCTCCCAGGGTAAGGTCGAGATTCAGCCGGTCGCCCCTGAACCAGAGGTTACGCATCTCACCTTTCATCAGGAGGGAGACATTGAACAGGTTATCGTAATGGAAACCGATATGCACCAGGTTGCTGACTTTTTCTTCGGCACGTACCACCAGCCGGGCGCCACCAGGTACCGGATCCAGTTGATAAGTGATTTTAGTGAATTCGTTGGTGCCGTATGCTCTTTCCATGGCCCTGAAAATGTCATCCGGAGTAAGCCAGGCAGGGAAGGGAAGGTCCATTTTAGCGCGGACGAATGCAGGGGTGACTTTATTCAGTCCGGTATAACTGATTTCGCGGATAAAGAGGGAGTCATATCTGGGTAACGGTTTCACCGGATGGATTTCTTCTCCTCCTAATTTACGCAGGTTATCTCCCAGTGCTTTCAGGGTTTCCCACTGTTCACGTGCGGTACGTTCACCATCCCGGATAATCGAATCGGCCATCCAGAATGTCAGGATTCCGGCGCCCGGTGTATTGGGACGGATCAGGATATCGCACAGGTCGCGGTTTTTTTGATTGATATCTTCACGGGTCAGTGAGCTGACCTGTTTCAGCAGGTTGACCATATTGTTCAGTTCGCTTTTTTTGAATAGGTCGCGTTGTACATCCACGCCGATCAGGATATCGGCTCCCATGGCTCTGACATGTTCAGCCGGAAAATTATTTATGAATCCGCCGTCCACCATCAGTTTCCCCTGCACTTCAACCGGAGAAAAGGCTGTGGGGATAGACATAGAGGCTCTGATCGCATCATGAAGTATGCCACTGTTTAAAACCACCTCTTTTCCTGTGACGATATCTGCGCCGATACAGAGAAATGGCCTGGGGAAACGATTGAAATCCCGGATGTTATATGCCTGCCAGGTCAGTCCGGCCAGCATATTGGTAATATTCTGCCCTGATACCAGTCCGGCTGGTAACTGAATTCCGGTTTTGGTAATCGGGAAAGAGTAAAAGTATTTTTCGAGATCCTCTTTATACTCATAGGTCATATTGTTGCGGGGAATTTCATCGGTCAGGAGTGATTCCCAATCCTCGGTCAGGGCCATTTCTTCAAGTTGTTCAGGGGTATAACCCAGGGCATAGAGGGCGCCTACGATGGATCCCATACTGGTGCCGCCCACGTAATCGATGGGGATACCTGCTTCTTCAAGCACTTTGATCACTCCGATATGAGCCAGTCCGGCCGCTCCGCCACCTGAGAGTACCAGTCCTACTTTCGGGCGCTGGGCGTTCAGGGCAGAAGGCAGAAGGCAGAAAGCAGAAATCAGGAAGAAGAAAAAAGTTACAGGTCGTATGGATTTCATGAGTGACAGAGTTATCAGTTCAAAGATAGGGATGAATTATATATTACAAATCGGATACTGATGATTCTGCCGGTTATATGAGTGCTTTTTTATGAATCCAACTAATTTCTCAGTCTTTGTTTTGCCATTTCAAATTTTTATAGAATACTTATTCGCTTTCCTTGATAAACTCTTCCAGTCTTTCAATCATCTGAAGTGATCCGACGTAGTACGGGGTACGTTGGTGCAGGGATTCGGGAGTGAGGTCGAGGATACGTTGATGGCCGTTGGAGGCGCGTCCGCCGGCTTGTTCGGCAACAAAAGCCATGGGGGCGCATTCGTAGGCGAGGCGTAGTTTTCCGTTAGGACTGGCGGCTGACTGCGGGTAGAGAAAGATGCCGCCTTTGATCAGGTTGCGGTGAAAGTCGGATACCAGGGAGCCGATATATCGTGAGGTATAGGGGCGGTTGGTTTCAGGGTCGTTTTCCTGGCAATATTTGATAAATTTTTTAACGCCGTCAGGAAAATTGATGTAATGTCCCTCGTTGATTGAATAGATATTACCGGCTTCGGGGACTTGCATGTTGGGATGGGAGAGGCAGAACTCACCGATGGAAGGATCCAGCGTAAAACCGTTGACTCCTTTTCCGGTAGTATAGACCATCATGGTAGATGATCCGTACACCACGTATCCGGCGGCCACCATCCGGCTGCCGGGTTGCAGAAAATCCCCGGTTTCTGCCCGGTGGCCCCTTTGGGATACCCGGCGATAGATGGAGAAGATCGTACCGACTGATACATTGACGTCAATATTAGAAGAGCCGTCGAGTGGATCCATCATCAATATATATTTTGCATCCAGTGAAAGATTATCATCGAAAGTGATGATCTCCTGGTTCTCTTCGGTGACCAATCCGCAAACCTCACCGCTGGCCTGCAGTGCACTGATAAAAGTTTGATCGGCAAATACATCCAGCTTTTTTTGCTCTTCTCCCTGTACGTTGATCTCACCGGATTCTCCGAGAATATCCACCAGACCTGCTTTATTGATCTTTTTATTGACGATTTTGGCAGCGGTACCCAGGTGGCTGAGCAATCGGGAGAGTTCGCCTTTGGCATAGGGAAAATCGGCCTGGCGCTGGATAATGAATTCGTTAAGGGTGGTGATGGAGTAGGATTTCATGCATTAAAAGTAGTAAATTGGCCAAAATTTTTATCAGAGATGATCATTCATAAATTCGGTGGGGGTATTTTAAAGACTCCGGAAGCGGTGGAACAAATGCTCAGGATCATTCAAGATATTGATCTGCCGACGGTTGTAGTGGTTTCGGCGATGAACAAGATGACGAATGTTTTTGAGCATCTGGCAGAGGGATATTTTTATGATAATCGTTGGGATGAGGAGTATGAAGAAATTTACCGCTTTCATTTATCGTTAGCCGAATCGTTATTCCGGGATCGGGCCGGGATGTGGGATCGATACCTGGAACCTTTATTCGGAGAGCTTCGCAATCAGTTGGCCCGGGAGCGCGAAGATTTATTTGACCAGGCTTATGACCGTTTGGTGGTATTCGGTGAGTTGCTTTCATCGGCTCTGATCCATGCAGTCATGGAGGAGAGGGGGATTGCGCACCGGTTATTGGATGTCAGGGGGATGATCCGCACGGATTCGACTTTCAGAGACGGTAATGTGCTATGGCCTGAGACCACGGGACAGATACAGGAGATGGGCATCAGCGAATCCAAAGAACTTTGGCTGACCCAGGGATTCATAGCCGCCAACGATTCAGGTGCACCGGTTACTTTGGGTCGTGAGGGGTCTGACTATACGGCGGCTATTTTCGGTCATTGCCTGGATGCTGATGAAGTATGGATCTGGAAGGATGTTCCGGGTGTGATGAATGCAGATCCGAAAGAGTTTGAACATACCCGGCGGTTAGACCGGCTTTCCTATCTGGAGGCTATTGAGATGGCTTTTTTCGGTGCCAGGGTGATTCATCCCAAAACCATTAAGCCGTTGCATAATAAATCGATTCCGTTATGGGTGAAGGATTTTGATCATCCGGATGATCCGGGAACTCAAATCCGTCAAATGGAGCAGTTAGAAGATGAAGTGCCTGCTTTTATCCTGAAAAAGGATCAGGTACTGATTACTTTTCAGCCGCGTGATTTTTCATTTATTGTAGAAGATATGATTTCGGAGATTTTCGCTGCGTTGCATCGTTACCGGGTTAAAGTCAATTTGATGCAGCATGCGGCGATCAGTCTGACAATATGTGTGAATGCGGATGATGCACCTATCAACGGATTGATCAGTGAGTTGTTGCCCCGTTTCAGGATTCTGTATAACACAGATCTTGAGTTATTAACCATACGCCGGTACAACCGGGAGCTTATAAAACGGATGACCGGGGAAAGGCGGATATTGATTCAGCAGTTAAGTCGGAGAACGGCACGGTTTGTATTGGGTTAGCGATCGAACTGCAGGGCGGTCCCCTTCACAGATTCATCGAATATTCCATTATCGTACACCAGGTTACCATTCACGAAGGTATGGGTTACTTTTGATCTGAAGGTAGTTCCTTCGAGGGGGGACCATCCGCATTTATATAATATATTATAGGAGTTGACGGTCCATGTTTCATGCGGATCCACCAGGACCAGATCGGCAAAGTATCCCTCTCGGAGGTATCCGCGGTGATGGATCTGGAACAGGTCAGCAGGGGCATGGCACATTTTTTCGATCACTTTTTCAACAGGTATTCGTCCCTGGTGGGCAAATTCGAGCATAGCTGTGAGCGAGTGCTGTACCATAGGGGCGCCTGAAGGGGCAAGGGTATAGACCTGGTCTTTCTCTTCGAGAGTATGCGGGGCATGGTCAGTAGCCACCACATCGATCCGGTCGCTGAGCAGGGCTTCGATCAGGGCTTCACGGTCGGCGCCGGTTTTAACAGCCGGGTTCCATTTAATAAGATTTCCTTTATCGGCGTAGTCTTCTTGTTGAAACCAGAGGTGGTGGATACACACTTCGGTAGTGATTTTCTTTTGTTTTACCGGTCCGGGCGGATCCAGCAGTTCCAGTTCTTTGGCTGTGGAGATATGGATCAGATGGAGTCGTGTCTGGTATCGTCGTGCCAGTTCAACGGCAAAAGAGCTTGAACGATAGCAGGCTGCTTCGCTACGGATGAGAGGGTGGTTTTCGATAGGTATGTCGTCACCAAATTCCCGGCGGTAGGTTTGCAGATTTTGGCGGATTGTATCTTCATCTTCACAATGAACGGCGATAGGCACTTTACGGATCCTGAAGATATGGTCAAGGGCTACGGGGTCATTTACGAGCATATTACCGGTAGAGCCACCCATGAAGACTTTAATACCGCAGGTGGTTTTCGGGTTGACAGCCTGCAGTTCGGAAAGGTTATCATTAGTAGCACCCAGGTAGAAAGAGAAATTGGCCAGGGAGATTTCGGCTGCACGAGTGAATTTATCGTCGAGGTATTGTCGTGTAGTAGTTTGCGGGATGGTATTGGGCATATCCATAAATGAGGTGACTCCTCCGGCTACAGCGGCTTTTGATTCGGTATATATATCCGCTTTGTATGTCAGTCCGGGATCCCTGAAATGGACCTGGTCATCGATAACTCCTGGCAGCAGCCACTTGCCGGCTGCATGTATTATCCGTGTATCGTCGGGAACGGAAGGGGGGGCAGGCTGTCGTGAGATCTGGGCGATACGGTCATTTTCGATCAGCAGGTGCCCGGTAAAAGTTTCACCTTCATTGATGATATTTGCTTGGGTGATAAGGGTTCGGTTCATTTTGGATGACTGATGTGTTTTGGGTAATCTCTGCGCAGACTGCTGATTTTCATACGGATAACACCCCATGCAGCTTCATTCATTATACCGCCGCTCATTTTAGAAGTACCGTATTCGCGATTGATAAATATTACGGGTACTTCAATGTTGGGGCAACTCAGTTTCCAGGCTTTGAATTTCATTTCTATTTGAAAGCCATATCCTTTCATCCGGATTCGGTCAAGGTTCAGTCGTTCGAGCAGGTCTCGCGAATAGCAAACGAATCCGGCGGTGGCATCCCGGATTCCCATGCCGGTTACTTTTCTGACGTAGGAGCTGGCGAAGAATGAGAGCATCAGGCGGCTCATGGGCCAGTTCACGATGGCTACACCTTTTTTATATCGGGATCCGATAGCCAATCCGCCTCCCTGATTATTACATGCTTCATAAAGGGGGATCAGGTCGTTGGGGTTATGGCTGAAATCGGCATCCATTTCAAAAATAAACTGATAATTTCTTTCGAGGGCCCAGCGGAATCCCGTAAGGTATGCGGTTCCGAGTCCCAGTTTTCCTGGTCGCTGGATCAGAAAGAGGCGGTCGGGATATTGGTGGTTTAGTGATTTAATTTGTTGTGTTGTTCCATCGGTTGAATGGTCATCAATGACCAGGATATGAAAATATTTCGGTTGCACAAATATGGCATTGATCAGTCTGGTTATGTTATCTGCCTCGTTATAAGTAGGTATGATGATGAGTGAATCGGTTGTCATATTGAGCAGGATGTTGCAAGCGAATATAATGATTTTTCGGTTTGATCATACGGGCAATGATTGCAAGGAATTCGGATATAAAAAATATTTTATTGATGGTTAGCGGGTTAGTAGAAACAGTGGGATTAAAGTAAAAAAAGTTTATTGCAGAAATCAGAAACTGTTGTATATTTGCAGTCCCAATTTACAGCGAGTTCTTTTTTAATGGTGGTTCAGATTTTAAATAAAAAAAACATTTTCATTTTGGTAAAAGATTTTTCTTGTATACCTTTGCACCACTTTTCGCTGAAAGAAAAGAGTTCTTTGAAAAAATGAAGAGTAGACAGGTCGGTAAGGAAGAAGTCAATTTCCTTAGTTGACAGTAGTAAATCCAGAGCAAAGATTTAAACAATTACAACGAAGAGTTTGATCCTGGCTCAGGATGAACGCTAGCGGTAGGCTTAACACATGCAAGTCGAGGGGTAACAG
>JAGHDB010000408.1 GCA_021160155.1 Bacteroidales bacterium
CCAGGTAATGCAGAAAATAATCAAAACAAACTTGATGTTTGCCAACTAATTCAGGCGGGAAAACCCCTTTCTCAGAAAACAAACCGTCTAAAAACAGATTTGCCGCCGCGGTAGCAGTATACCCTGTTGTGCGTGCCATAGATGATGTTTGTGTTTCAGAACAATACTCATCATACATATTGTAAACAACTTCTTCTGTCTGACCTCTTGAATTTTTTCCTTTTAAGGTGATTCTCATTACGGTTATCTCTTCTTCTGTTTCTCCTAATTTCCACTCTTTAAATAAAATTCTACTGGTAAAATCCAGGGGTGAAATCAGTTGTCCGTTCACTTCTGTTTTTTCTGTGCCAAAAAATCCGCTCTCTTTTAACACTTTCACATACTCCACATGCCCCGGATAGCGCAGGGTTTTCTCCTTCATGTTGGGTATATGCGGCATAGTATAAATGATTGATCTTAATCCATCGGAATTGAAAGCTTCCAAAGTTCCGACTTCCTCAAATTCAACATATTCACAATCGGTTAATGGCTCCCTGATTACCTCTTTCCCATGTTCTACATATCGTGCCGGACGGGTATATTCTTCTATAACATCAACAGGAGAGAACGGAGCTTTATAATAAAACGGCCACTTTTTTATTTTTGGCAACCCCCCAACCAAACATTCAAAATCTGTGAGTTTCAGTTTTTCGTTGTAGTAACCTAATATAATATTATCCATACCCGGCGCTACCCCACAATCAACTATGGCTGTAACATTATGCTTTTTTGCCAATTCGTTCAGTTCCAGAGAGTTCTCAGAGAAAAACGAAATATCCACCACATTCATACCAGCCTCAATAATGGTTTTTAACGTCTCAAAACCCAAAAAACCCGGCACGGCATTTATGACCAGATCGTGCTGTTTTATGGCAGCCTGAAGTCTGTTTGTATCTGTAACGTCTAATTGTTGCGTGGCCAAACTGTCGCATTTCTGCTTCACATAATTTAAAGCATCCCGATTAAGATCGGTCACAGTTACCTGATGGCTTTTTGCCATATCAATGGCCATGGCACTACCCACCATTCCTGCGCCCAATACTATTATTTTACTCATAATAAAGAATTTTCTCAGTGTATGACAATCTTGCTATAATAAACTTCCTGTTTGTATCGAATCTGCAGGTAATAAATCCCGGCAGAAATTTCCTGTATATCAATGGTTTCCTGAAAGTATCCTGCCGGTAAACAGCGTTCATTAGATATGAGTTTTTGCCCTGAAAGTGAGTATATTGAGTACTCCATTTTCCCCGGTTCAGGAAGATTAGCGATTAAGTGCAAACAATCCTCAACCGGATTTGGGTATATCGAAATTGATGATTCGAGGATTTGATCATCAATGCCTGTTATATGAATTTTTACGAGAGACTCGATCGTGTCATTCTCACATACATGGTTGATCGCTATTAGCCTGACTTTGTAATCTCCGGACAAAGCGTAGGTATGAACAGGATTTGGTTGGGTGACTTTTACCCCATCGCCAAAATCCCACATATAAGCAACGGCATAGGATGAAATATTTCTGAATGTTACGGTTTTGTAATTAATTATTTTGCTGAACCGGGCAATTGGATGACGAACGATATTAACAATATCTTTTTTTGTGATTTCATCCAATCCATTAAGAATGAGAGTTGCCGTTTTTGTGCCTCCCGATTTGTAAACAACGGCATGCGGCCCTTTGGTGTCAGCATATCTCGGATCGGCACCCGGACCAAAATCCCAGTAATAGCTGTTACGTGTTCCGGTTGACAGATCGGTATAGACCACCGTACTACCCAGGCAGGTTTCTTTTTTATCACATGAAAAATCCGGAATACCGGGATCAGTAATTTCCGTAATTCTGATATTGTCAATCCCCGCTCCATATCCGACCTCCCCGTTATCCGTATAAAAGAAAGCTATTTGAACATTTTCTGTGAGGGCTTCATCCGGCAGGTACATTTGAAAATGGGTCCAATCCTGATAATTCAGCGTTTTATCAAGTTCATGAAATTTTATCCACTCATTGTCACCAAAGATGCGATACACGAGGTAGAGGTGGTCGACCTGTTGCCATTTTTTTAGCACGTAATCAAAAGAGAGAACGACATGACTGGTTCCACTAAAATCGAATCCGTTGGATATCAGGTAGTCGGATACTGTTATGTTATGACCGGCAATCCCGGAGTTGATCCCGATAAAATGCTCCAATGTATCCGTTCCCATTTCCAGGTCGCTGGCGGTACCCCAGTTAAATCCCCTGCGGCCACCGCTGATCTGCCAACCCGGATGTCCGCCCTCGAAAGTTTCTTCAAACGGAAGGTTAAACCCGTCAGCAGGTTCAACATGTATGGACGGTGTCTGGTCAGATTCATAATCAGCCGAGTCGGTATGGTATAAAGAGGAGACAGAATAACTGTATGAGTCACCATTCTCTGCTGTATTGTCAATGTATTCTGTCTTTACACTTTCACCAATCAGTTCGCCGTCACGATAAACATGATAAGCTTGTAAGTGGCGGTTATACGGTGCGATCCAATCCAGAATAACCTTATTGTCACCAGCCAGAGCAATCAGGCTAAAGGGGCGATCCCACATCATTATGGTGTCGGGATAAATACCTTTCACACAGCCTTGTGATTCTGAGAAATTACTTGATCCCGGAGTTAATGAGGTCACGAGAAAATACCCGTTACTTGATCCGCTCCAACCCCAGTTTACATGGAAATAATCACCATTAAAGCCATCAAAATCAAATGCATGGCCGCCCGTTCCTGATCCGCGATAGATGATCGGCCGGCCGTTGATCAGTTCATTCTTGACCATGGCGACCCAGTTTTTCACTGTTCCGTAATCAGACATCGACTGGAAAGATATTTTATCACTGCTGTAAGAGAAATTGTCTTTCAGCAAGGTGCGGCAGCGTGCTGTATTGGCACCTGATCCGCCCGGTGCATAATTCATGTGAAGAGCAATGCCGGCATAAAACATTAAACGGGCAATGCGATCGTTAGGCTCGTTGAAAGGCATATCATCCCAAACAAAAGAAACCGTGTCAAAATCAATTGCAAAATCACCATAAGTATCATGAGTATATGAATGCTGGCCATGACAGGTATCCGGCCAGGCCCAATGGCGCATCACCTGTACCATCGCCACGGCAACGCATCCGGTAGGGGTGTTGTCAGGTGTAAATTTATTGTAACCGCTGCCCTGCCCCCATGTGACCTGCATCATCGGCTCCACAGATTCATCAATCATAAAACCTTTTAACCCGGTGGTATGCAGTGCGTTCCACCCGGGATGCGGGCCTCCGGATTTAAGCGGGTTCTCACGGTTAGCAACTATCTCTGTCTGGTAAAGATCCAAAAAATCCTGAGCCGGCATGTTCTCTGCTAAATCAGTGCCTGATGATTCAAAACTATAAGCCAATACCGGCGTGTTCTGTTTATCAGCAGATACCCAAACAAAACCCTGTGGCTTGATCAAGAAACGATATATAGTAGCCAGACCATTATATGTCAGACTATCTTTAAATTCAACAGAAGAGCTCGTGTTTTCATGGGTTTGCTGTTGCAGCACCCAATCACGGGCCACAGC
>JAGHDB010000109.1 GCA_021160155.1 Bacteroidales bacterium
CACCCTTGCCATTATTCAAGGTTTACTGGTTAGAGTCGGAACCGAGATTTACGCCATACCCATTACCAGTGTACTGGAGAGCCATCGGATTAAACCTGAAGATATCAACATTATTGATAACTATGAGGTTTTTAACGTCAGAGAGGACGTAATCAGTCTTCTGCGTCTGGGTAAACTTTTCCGCATCGAATCCGAGGATAATTCTGACTACAATTTCATTGTCATTGTCGGCAGCGGGGATAGAAAAATGGGACTGATGGTAGATTCTCTTATCGGTGAGGAAGATGTCGTTATTAAACCTCTGAAAGACCGTTACACCAATTCCCCGGGTATTGCCGGAGCCACCATCCTCGGTGATGGAACAGTGTCTCTTATTATTGATATCAGCCAGTTGTTGGATCTGAGTGTGATAAAAGAGCAGGAAGCAAGAAAGAACAGGGTTGTGAGGTAGAGGGTATGAAACATGTATCTTTGAAGGAAACAAAAAACCTGAAAGACCAAACCCGCATCGACTTCAAAATGGTTACCTTTACCCTGGCAGGTAAAGATTATGGTATTGATATCATGAAGGTGAAAGAAATCTCAAAAGCTTCCAAGTTCACCTTTGTTCCCAATGCGGCACCCTTTGTAAAAGGTGTTTACAACTTAAGGGGCGATATCATATCAGTTATTGATATGCGGATATTTTTCAACCTTGAAGCTGAAGAAGCTGAAGGTAATACGGAGAATATGATAATACTGCGGCTGGACAGTCATGTTCTTTCTGTAATTGTTGATTCCATCGACAAAGTAATCGGTATCAGTTCTGAGACTATACAGCCGCCTCATCCTCTTTTCGGAGATATCAATATCAAGTATATCAGCGGTGTGGTTGAGAATGAGGGCAGGCTTTATGTAATTCTTGATGTGGAACGCATTCTGGGTGATGAGGAGCAGGTTGACGGTAGAACCGTGGAGTCAATATCGGCTTCATCTATCAGCTCAGCAGCTCCTTTGTCAGTACAGGAATCCACAGTGTCAACAACCGGCAATGCCGTTAAAGAAGATGTTGATATCGGTTTTATCGAGGAAACCCTGATAACCTTCCTCTCGTTTTACTCGAGTCCTGTAAATCAGGAATGGATAAGAAGTCGATTCAGTGCCTGGAAAAAACAGAAGGGTGAGGACGTTCAGCTTGCAAATGTTCAGGACGCCGAGGCCTATCTGTCACCCTTTGCTTCACCATTCTCCGGCAGTTATTGGAACAGTGATTTTGCTGAAAAAGCAGCTTCTTTTCTACCTGCGGATCATACAGGTAACTTCTACATATGGAATCCCGGTTGTGAAAGCGGTTATGAGAGCTATTCGGTAGCATGTCTGGTTAAAAACAGGTTGCCGGATGTTCATCTGAGAATTATTGCTCATGATAACGATCTTATTCGAATATCAACGGCACCGGGACTCGTTGTGAACCAGGCTTCTCTGGGTAGTCTTTACGATAACTTTCTTACCGAAGGCAGCAGGGGAAAACAATTCAAGAAAGAAATCAAGGATGCTATTCTCTTTGAATATCATGATATTACTCATGATAATACTCTACCGAAACTGGATATGGTGGTTATGCGGGATACTGTTTCGTATATTGTTCCTGACAGACAACAGCATATCTTCAATACCCTGGAGGAAGTGATGAAACCCGGTGGACTCCTTATTCTTGGAACTCATGAACAACCCATAAATCCCGGCGCCTGGGAAAAAGTTGAGAATTCCGGCGTCGTGGCCTATAAAAAGAAATAATTAACTCGAGGAGTGCAACATGAGAGTCGAGTACATCAATCCGTTTGTGGAAGCAGCTTACAACATAATGACGGAAGTTCTGCAGGCGGATGTTGAGCGCAAAGATCTGTACCTGAAGAAAACCACACAGCCGGTTATGGGTGTTGCGGCACTTGTCGGTCTGGCCGGAGACGTTGAGGGTCGGGTACTTATTGATATGAGTCAGGATACAGCTATCAAAATTGCATCAACCATGAATGGTGAAAAACTGACCGGTCTGGATGAACTGGCGAAGGCTACGATAACAGAACTTGCCAATATGATAACCGCCCAGGCCGTTACCAAACTGTTCGATTTGGGTTTCAAGTTTGATCTTACTCCCCCATCTATTATTACCGGTGAGAATATGTCGGTATCCAATGCCAATGTTGAGGCTCTGATTGTTCCCCTTGAGATGCCCCAGGGGCTTGTTGAGATTAATGTTGCCATTCGGGAACGGGCGTAGGAGGGCTGCTTACTTTGAAGACGAAGAGTGATTTTCCAAGTATTAATGAAAGAACTCCCGATGGTCAGAATATCGGCGGATCGGCCTTTAAAGTTCTTGTTGTGGACGATTCCATGTTTGTTACCAAACAGATCGGGCAGATACTCACTTCTGAAGGTTTTGAGGTAGTGGGAACTGCCGGAGACGGTCTGGAGGGTGTGGAAAAGTATAAAGAGCTCTACCCCAATGTTGATCTGGTAACCATGGACATTACCATGCCCAGAATGGACGGTGTGAGTGCCCTGGAAAAAATAATCGAGTTCGATAAGGACGCCAAGGTGGTGATGATCAGTGCTCTGGGTAAGCAGGACCTGGTAAAAAAAGCTCTGCTCATCGGCGCCAAGAACTACATCGTAAAACCACTGGACCGGAAAAAGGTTCTCGAGAGGGTGATAAGCGTCCTGAAATAGCATAAAAACCGGTTGACACTTCACGTCTAATCGGTAGAATTGTGCTTCGTTAGGGCGGCTAGCTCAGCTGGTTAGAGTACGTGCTTGACATGCACGGGGTCGGCGGTTCGAGTCCGCCGTCGCCCAACACCATTAAGGCAATCCTTCGGGATTGTCTTTTTTTTATGTGCGCCTGGAGTTGTTATCTACCGTGAATCTTTCCAACATGTGCATGCTATGTACATGAAACCGTCATCGTGGGCAAAAAACAGATAAACGTGCACCTATTAACTTGACGTGTGCGTAAAATGATGTAATGTGTACATATGAACACACCAGACTATTCGAAACCGTTTAATAATCTGGAGCTATTGCCGCCAAAATCTGAGATAGAGACAATAAAAACACTATCGGCAGCCATAGCTGCAAATAGAGAGCTGGCAAGACTCAGCGGGTTCTGTTCCCTGCTTCCAGATGAATCAATTTTACTAAGTGTAATCGTGTTGAAAGAAGCTAGTGCAAGCTCCGAAATAGAAAATATCATAACTACTCACGATGAACTTTATCGTGGGCTGGTTACTTCAAGTCAAATGATCGATCAGTCTACAAAAGAAGTCCTTAACTACCGTTCAGCATTATATAAAGGCTACAATGCTCTACAGAACAAAGGTCTGCTGACAATTAATACGATTACTGAGATCCAGCAAGAGTTGGAAATGAATACAGCCGGGGTACGCCGAACTCCTGGAACAAGTCTGGTAAATGATTTGACTGGAGAAACAATCTACACTCCTCCTGATAATCCAGAAGTGATAACTTCGCTACTCACAAATCTTGAAGCGTATATCAATATTGAGACTGATATCGATCCGCTGATTCAGATGGCGGTTGCCCATTATCAATTTGAGTTGATCCATCCGTTCTACGATGGAAATGGCCGAACAGGTCGAATTATCAATGTATTATTCCTTGTCCATAAAGGTTTACTTGAATCTCCGGTACTGTACCTCAGTTCTTATATAAATCGAAATAAGTCCAGGTATTACCACCTTCTCCAGAATTTGCGTATGACGAGCTCCTGGGAGGAATGGATTTTATTCATGCTTAAAGCGGTAGAAGTAACATCGAGGGAAACACTCTCAATCATTCGATCAATTGTTGAGCTTATGAATACAACTACAGAACAAGCGCGTAAAGGATTACCCAATACATCATACTCGAAAGAACTGATAGAGCTGTTATTCGTGCAGCCATATACGAAGATTGAATATATCGTAGCGGCAGGTATTGCAGAACGGCGTACGGCAAGTAAATACCTCAAGCAGTTGGCAGAATTAGGTATCCTGGAGTCGTATAAGGTTGGTAAAGAAATTTTATATATCAATAGGGGATTATTCGAATTGCTTGGAAATGAGAACGCCGGATAATTGATGACGATCAGCTTCTCCGGGGCTTCGCCTGAATTCTGCTTTGTCATATCTTTTACAAATGCAGTCAGGCGGACACAGAACTTCAGATAACACCGGGCTGATAAACACTACTCTGGAACTACGGTTATTTCACAAAGATTGAAAAACCAATACCGGTGGTATATTATATAAGTAAGAACATAGTAAGAACGGAGGCTTAAAATGATCAAACAACTCCAGAGAATAGGAAACAGTCGGGGAATTATAATCGATAGGGCTATTCTTGATTTACTCAATGTACCTGAAGACTCTTCTTTCGAAGTCACTCAGGAAAAAGGTGGATTGTTCCTGAGACCTCTTTCTGTGAAAGACGCATATGAGAAGGTA
>JAGHDB010000256.1 GCA_021160155.1 Bacteroidales bacterium
GGATTGATTTCAACTATCACTCTTCAATCCGCGGAATCGACCGGGCTTATCTTGTCAGGGCTACCAACGGGAAACAGCAGATGACATGGGAAAGTGCTCCTGTACCCGACATTCCAAACACTCAATATATTCAATTCATCTGGTTGGCCGGGATGGGTTGTAATCTGGGGAATGTACCCATGACCCTGTCGATTAACAATCAGGAATTATGTACTTTTTCTACTGTTAGAAATTCAAGTTGGGATATCAATAAAGATAAAGCCCGTCTGAGTTTCAGATCAACTCTGACAGATGGAGCCGGAGATCTTTTCGGATTTATGTTTCTGCGTTTGCCGACATCCTCTCTTGAGCCAGGCAAACCTGTTCGTATTCAAATCACCGGCTCCCCTTCAAACAGTCAAGCCTGGTACATGACTTTTCTGGCACCTGTCCCTACCGGTATCTCCTTCACTGGTTTCCCGGCAATCATGCTAGAAAAAGGAAGAGAAGTGCAACCGGTTTTGATCAGGATCATCTATTTCGGACAACCAAAAAAAGCCACTCTCTACGTGAACGGAGAACAACTACAAAACCTGTATCTTCAATTTGGTGTGCAACAATTCACTGTTCAACTGCCGGCAGTTGAATATCCTGCTCCGTTCACTTTCAGACTGGAATCTCCGGGTTTTACCAGTGAAAAGAGTATCACGCTTAAACCGGCTCGTCACTGGCAGGTAAATTTTGTACAACATACCCATACCGATATCGGTTATACCCGGCCCCAAACCGAAATACTGGCAGAACACCTCCGGTATATTGATTATGCACTGGATTATTGCGATGCCACCGATACTTTACCCGAAGAGGCCCGGTTTAAATGGACTTGTGAAGCTGCATTTGCAGTTGACAACTATTTACAAAGCCGGCCTCAAAGCCAGATCGACCGGCTGAAAAAAAGAATCCGTGAGGGACGGATTGAGGTAACGGGGATGTACTTTAATTTCGATGAAACTCCTGATGAACAGTCTTATGCAGCTTCACTGGCTCCCCTCGCCAGATTCAGAGCTGCAGGAATCCCGGTTCAAACCGCCATGCAGGACGATGTCAACGGTATCGGCTGGTGCTTTGCTGATTTTTTTCCGAAAGCCGGTATCAAATATCTGAATATGGGCACACACATTCATCGCGCATTACTGGTATTCGACAAACCTACCGCGTTCTGGTGGGAATCCCCTTCGGGGAACCGCGTATTGACTTTCAGGGCCGAACACTATATGATAGGAAATACACAATTCGGGATCCATACCCAAAATTTTGAACATTTTGAACGCACCTTGATGGAGTACCTCTCCCAACTGGCCGCAAAAGGTTATCCACTGGATATCATACCCTTACAATATTCCGGGTATCAAACGGATAATTCCCCGCCTTCAACTCTGGCATGCGAAATGATTCGTAAATGGAATACTAAATATGAATGGCCTAAATTAAAAACAGCAACAATCAGCGAGTTTTTCAACTATGTAGCCACGCACCATGCGGATGATCTGCCGGTGATCCGTGGTGCCTGGCCTGATTGGTGGACAGATGGTTACGGATCAGCCGCCCGCGAAGTTGCCGCCTGCCGCCAGGCACATACCGATATCATCGCTAACCAGGAAGCACTTGCAATGGCCCGGATCATGGGTTCACCCATGCCTGCAGAAATAAACGAACGGATTAATCTTGTGAATCAGGCCATACTCTTTTATGATGAACATACCTTCGGTCATGCCCAGAGTGTACGCGAACCGTACTTTGAAGGCACTATGGACCAACGTGCACTGAAAGAATCATATGCATGGGAAGCCTTCCGCAGATCACGAAGAATTGGAGAAGAAGCGCTCGGATTGCTTCAGGCATACCTGCAAAAAGACCCGGAAAACCCGACACTTACTCTTTTCAATACCCTGAACTGGAAACGAAGCGGACTGGCAAGAGTGTATATCGACCACCAAATGCTTCCCATGGGAATTCAATTTAAAATACTCGATCCTGAAAATCATGAAGTACCTGCCCAGGCACTTGAACAACGCTCTGATGGCACTTACTGGGGTATCTGGGCTACTGATATTCCTGCTTTCGGATATAAAACCTATAAAATTATTGTGGATAAAGGACACAGTGGAGAAGTGGAGAAGTGGGAAAGTGATCAATTAAAAAAGTTAAAGAGTAACCAGGTGATTCAGCTGGAGAATAATTGGTACAAAATTAAAATATCAAAAAGCTCTGGCAGTGTCATCTCATTGTACGACAAAGAGTTACACTCTGAACTGGTTGATTCCGGAGCCCGCTGGAAAATGGATCAGTTTATCCTTGAGAAACCCGGAAACCGAAGTCAGTTAGAAGCTTTGACACTAAATGATTATGAACGTATTCCACTGGATACAGTCTGGTTTGAAACATATGAAACCGGACCGGTTTGGAACACGGTCCGCTTTAAAGGTGAAACATCCACAGCCATAAACCCGGAGGGATTTATGCTGGAGTTGAGAATATTCAATACCACAAAGAGAATTGATTTTGTATATATGATCCGCAAAAAAGCCATCACTGATCCCGAAGGGATATATATCGCCTTTCCGTTTTCACTTCCACAGGGAAAAATCTATTGTGAAGTCCAGGGAGGTGTCATGGAAGCAGGAGTTGATCAGATCGTCGGTTCATCAAACGACTGGAATACCGTCCAGAATTTTGTTGCAGTCAGAAATCACAGCGGGCAAATCATTCTGTCGAGTCAAAAAATACCGCTCATGCAATTTGGCGGTATTAATACGGGTCGTTTCAAGGCAGGGGCCAAACCTGCCACCACCCACCTTTTCGGATGGCCGATGAACAATTACTGGACAACCAATTTCAATGCAGATCAACGGGGCGAATTGACTTTTACCTATAGCATGACCTCCACCGGCAATTCCGGCAATCTTTTTGCCACCCACTTCGGTTGGGGCAACCGGATACCCCTGCTCGCCAGGGTACTCCCTCCCGGTTCCTCTCCTGAAGCTCCATTACAACAATCACTGCTCCGGATCCTGCCTGAAAATTTTCTCCTGGTAAATGCCAAACCGGTTGAAAATCAAAACGCTATTCTGATGCAAATCAGGGAAATCGCCGGAGAAGCTACGGAATTCAGTGTTGAAATTCAAAGAGAAAAAACCAAAAGTCAAAAGCCAAAGACTCCCAAGAAAAACATTATTGAAACAGATGTAACCGGAAGACCGATTGACCAGCCCGGTAAAAAATTATTTTTCAAACCCCTGGAAACCAAATTTATCCTTTTGAATCTATGAAACGTCTGTATGCCTCATTACTTACACTCTGCATCCTTTCCGTTCTGTCGCATGCCCAGCAGGTGTCACTGTATGATGAACTCGAACCTCTGTATCCCGATTCGAAAATTGACGTACCGGTCAATCATTATTCTATAGATGCAGCCAAGGGAACAATTGCCGCTGTCCATTTATTGGTGACCGGACTGACACCCGGAAAATCGCTCCGTTTCCTGGTTAAGGGAGCTCCCCGCCCCATGATCCGGCAGGCCGAATGGTACCGGTTGATTGACGTACCGGTCGCCGAGAATACAGGCCTGGATAGCCGGACTGAAAAGTTCAGCGGACAAATAAACCCTTACGTAATTCGAAGAGCTCCGTTTCGTATTTTCGAAGCTATGGAACCGGTTGGTCATCAAATAAAAGTTAAAAATCCGGTTACAGCCCTTCGACTGGAAATTCCGATTGACCCTCGACTTCAACAGGGAGTGTATAATTTTGATATCCTGCTTCATTCCGGTAAGTGGTCAACCCATATGTCTTTGGTGATTAAAGTTTATCCAGTAGGGATTCCGCCACTTAACAAAGCACACCTTAATTATGTCAACTGGCACAGCATCAGTAATATCTGCAAAGATCATCATGTAAAAAAATGGAGCAGGCAGTTCTGGAACATCCTGGATAATTACGCCCGTTTAATGGCAAAAGGACGCCAGAACACTTTCTGGTTCATCTGGAGTGACTTTTTCTCTTTTAATGCCGATGGAACCGTAAAGGATTTTTTTTCTGACAGGTTAAACAGGTATATCCGGACTTTCATGAACGAAGGACTGACCACCATTCAAGGAGCTCCTTTTACCAGGAGACGAAACTGGTCATCTGATGCCATGCTGGTCAGCATACCCATTGCTAACGGCGGAGAAGTCTCCGCCACCTCTGATCTGGGGCAACAGATCATCCGGCAAATGGCAGAACCGATCACCCGGTTCATGGAAAAAAGACAATGGGATCATCATTGGTACCAGGGAATATTTGACGAACCAACTAATCAATATGTAAGCCGGTATCAGAAAGTGGTTCAACTTATTAAATCTATTAAACCCGATATCAGGATCCTGGAAGCAACTATGACAGTCGAGCTGGCTGGATCAGTCAATTGCTGGTGTCCGCAGGTTCAGGAATACCAAAAACACCAGGATTTCTTTCAACAAAGACAAGCAGCCGGAGATGAAGTCTGGGTATATACCTGCCTTATTCCGGGTGGGCCTTGGATTAATCGCCTGGTTGACCAGGAACGGTTAAGACCGGTTTATGTCGGATGGGCCTGTGCAAAATATGACCTGCAGGGATTTCTTCACTGGGGGTTTAACCACCACCGGGGTAATCCCTTTGAGAACCTGGTCGTATCACACGGGGATGCAAAGAATTTTCTTCCTGCCGGTGATTCTCATATCGTTTACCCGGGTCGTAAAACTCCCTGGTCAAGTCAGCGTTTTGAAGCCCACAGGATCGGAATGGAAGACTATGAGTTACTTTTTCAACTCAAACAAAAAAAACCCGGTCAGGCCCAAAAGATTATTAATCAACTTTTTCGGGCTTTTGACAACTATGATAAAAATATCAGCCACTATCGTCATACAAAAAGAGAGTTACTGCAACTTCTCTCTCATTCCTAATATGCTGAACAGTTAAAACTTGTTAAAATTCCCCTCTCCCGGGTCATGATTCAATCATTTATTTATTGAATCATTTAACTTTCTGATTCATTTCCTAAACCAATATTAATATTATGACGCACTCTATGAAGAAATTTATACTGATCGCTATCGGATGGCTGTTGATCCTTCCGGTCTGGTCGCAACAGTTAGACCAGAAAATACTGAATGCAGTACATTATCGTTCTATCGGATCCTCACGGCAGGGCGGCCGTTACGTTGACTTTGCCGTGTATAAAAAGAGACCTGCCCTTTTCTATGCTGCCATGGCTTCAGGTGGTTTGTGGAAAACCGAAAATAACGGCATATCCTTTAAGCCCGTTCTTGACGAAACCGGTGCCATCAGCATCGGTGATATAGCTATCGATCAGAATAATCCGGATATTGTTTGGGCTGGTACAGGCGAAGCCAACAATTCCCGAACAGCCTATTACGGTAATGGTATCTGGAAATCAACGGATGGCGGAGTTACCTGGACAAACATGGGGCTGAAAAATTCAAAACATATCGGGCGGATCATCATCCATCCCAAGAATTCCAATATCGTTTGGGTAGCTGCCGAAGGTCCCCTCTATGGACATAATCCTGCTGCAGGGGTCTTTAAAACCACCAACGGCGGCAAAAGCTGGAAAAAGGTACTCTCCGTAAAACGTGACGGGCTCGACATCGGAGTGATCGACCTGGTCATTGACCCTGCACACACTAATACCCTTTATGCTGCCTCCTATGATAAAGAGCGTAAGCCATGGACTTTCAATGCCGGTGGCCCTGCAAGTGCGATATATAAAACCACTAATGGAGGAGCCTCATGGAAAAAGCTGGGAGGTGGCCTTCCGGGTGGTATCCTGGGCCGGATAGGTATTGGAGTAGCTCCGGGTAATCCGCGGATACTGTATGCCAATATAGAAAACTGTAATGTGGATTCAATGAGTACGGCAGAGCGATGGGAACTCATGCGAAGCGGCCAGCCTCTACCCCGGGGAAAACGAGAAAAGGGAGTAGCAGTTTACCGGTCGGATAATGCGGGTAAAACATGGCGAAAAGTGAGTCCGGATGGTGAAAGCATCGGTGGCAGTCCGGCTTATTACTACCAACAGGTCAGAATCGACCCCAAAGATGCCAATCACGTATATATTGTAGGCATCCGCGTGTGGGAAACCCGTGACGGCGGTAAAAAATGGAGTAGCGCTTTTAGATTTGGTGGAGATAATCATGCCCTCTGGATCGACCCGAAAGATCCAAGACATCTTCTTCTGGGATATGATCATGGCATGGGGATTACTTACGATGCAGGAAAGAACTGGTTTCATCCGGATTTTAAATCGGTAGGTCAGTTAGTAGCAATCGGTTATGATTTTAACTATCCCTATAATGTGTATGGCGGTCTGCAGGATAACGGATCCGTAATGGGTCCGAGCACCAAAAGAAATGGAAGAGCCATAAAACTTGAGGACTGGCAGAGTACCGGCGGAGGGGATGGAATGTACAATGTAGTAGACCGGGACAGCCGATATCTTTATAATGAGTCACAGTTCGGTCCGCTTACACGGCATGATCTCCTGACCGGCGAATCGGTAAGTATTCGCTACCGGAATATGGATCGATGGGCATGGAGTGCACCCATTGTGGTGTCGCATCATAACCCGGCCATTATTTACCATGCCGGTAACAAAGTAGTCATGTCAACCAACCGGGGAGGATCCTGGAAAGAGATCAGTCCCGATTTGACCTCGGCCGACTCGGTAAAAATTGCCGGAACCGGAAGTATTCAGTACTGCACTATTGTCACCATGGAGGAGTCATATCTGACCCCCGGCATTTTGTGGGCAGGCACGGATGACGGAAAAGTCTGGATCACTAAAAATAATGGGAAAGAATGGACTGAAGTCACTGAAAACATTTCTGATGATCCCGGATACTGGGTCAGTCGTGTAGAACCTTCCCATTTTGACGCCGGTACAGCATATGTCACAGTTACCGGTTTGCGTAACGAAGACTACAAACCATTCATTTGGAAAACAACTGATTACGGCCAGACCTGGACCTCTATCGCAGCCAACCTGCCGGATGAACCGATCTGTGTAGTACGCGAACATCCTATGAATCCAAATTTGCTCTTCGTAGGCACTACCATGCAAATTCATGTCTCCATTGACGGTGGTAAAACATGGTCATCAATGAGAAGCAATATGCCCTATGTGGCAGTTGAAGATCTCAGGATTCATCCAAGAGAGAATGACCTGATAGTCGGTACTCACGGACGAAGTTTCTGGATCGCCGATATCTCATGGTTGTCGCAAATCACCCCTGAAGTATTAAATGCAGACGCCACTCTTTTCAAACCTGAAACTAAAGTGAAATGGGCAAGAGAAACCCACCGGATGAACAGTGCATCATTGAATTTCAATGGCGAAAGTGAATTCCCGGGTGTGCCCATCAATTATTTTCTGAAAAACGAGGCGAAAAAAGTAACGATCCAAATCTTTGACGGGATACGTATGATCGATGAAATTAAAGGTAGTACGGATGCCGGAATAAACCGGAAAAACTGGAACTTCTCCAAACGAATCCGTAAAAGAACCGCCAAAGAAAAAGAACAAATGCGCAAACAAATGGAACGTTTCAGACAATTTGCCGGCAGAAGCATGCGCGGTCAGAGTCGTAGAGGCAGTTCAGACTGGATCATGGGTCAGGCAGATCCCGGAGAATACCTGGTTAAGCTTATTGTTGACGGTAAGGAAATGGAACAATCGTTTATGGTACTGAAAGATTTCTGGGTGAAGTGAGGAGATTGAGGGATTAAGGGAATAGGGGACTATGGGAATTACGGGAATACGGAATTGAGGGATTATGCTTCGTGAGCTGCCTGGAGCAATTCCGAAATGGTGGTAACGTATAATCCGACTACCGTATCTGCTGCACCATAATAGATTTTCACTTCACTTTCAGGCAGTGCATAGCCTGCATCGTCAAACTCTTCCACTATCCATCCTGATGGAAAACAAACATTGGGTACCTGTCCGGTTAATTCCCATAACTCTCTTGGTTCTAGAATGTTATGCCGACACCTTCCGATTACTTTTGAGGGATCTTTTAAATCCATCAGCATAACCCCTCCCTGGTAAATATTGGCACTTCCAAAGTGCCCGGCCACTCCATGATACACATGCAACCATCCTTCACGGGTTTTTACCGGCGGGGGACCTGAGCCGATAAACTCATCCCAGTAATGAAACCGGCCGCTGATCAATGAGGCCACCGGATCCCAATGGAGCAAATCCTCAGAAGCGGATAACCAGATTGCAGTCCCCGAAGTAGGCCCGTCGCTATGACGGGCTTTATTGGGACGATCCATGCGCAGATACTTTCCGTCCACTTTTTCAGGGAACAGTACTCCGTTACGAATATCCTCATCAGATGCTATCCCTAAAAAATCAAACTGCCTGAGATCATCTGTTTTTCCAATACCCAACTGACAGCCATCATCCATATCCATGGCAAACATTACATAACAGGTACCATTCAAGATTGTCAGGCGGGCATCATAAATATGATAGATCTTTTCGGTGATTTTCTCAATCCCCCGAAAATTCACGATTCCATTCCTCACCGTAAAATCAACCCCGTTGGCACTTTCGGCGATCATCAGAAAAGTCTCTCGTGAACGTGCCTGCACCCGCAACATTAGATAATAAATCCCATTCACTTTAATGGCTCCGGGATTAAAAACAGAAGTAGCATCCACCAGATACGGTAACACATCCGGGATATCGTGACGGGTGAGGATAGGATTTTTTACATGTCGATACATAATTTTTGGATAATTGGATGTTGGATGTTAGATGTTGGATGTTAGATGTTGGATGTTAGATGTTAGATGTTAGATGTTAGATGTTGGTTTGCACCCATTAGTACATTGATTTGACAGGTATTATTGCGGGTCACGGGAATGGTTAAACCTTGAATTTTTTTACCATCCATTTTAATCTCCTTTATTCCTGACTGCACACCGTCAGGGTTGGATACCGTAATTTCATAACGGGTACCCCTGAAAACCCGGATCGCTTTAAATCCTTTCCAGTGAGAAGGAATTACGGGATTGATTTGAAGACCATTATAATAAGGCCGGATACCCAGCATATAATCATAGACTACCCGGTACATCCAGGCAGCAGTACCGGTTTGCCAGCTGTGGCTGGCTTTTCCGGAGTGATCATGTTCATCACTTGTGATATACTGAGAATAGACATAAGGTTCAGCGTGATACCGCTGTTGATCTTTCCGGGCGGGTAACAGTTTTTTATAATAAGAATAAGCCTCATCACCTCTCCCCAGCAGGCAGGCAGCCTGAATCAGCCAGGCTGTCGGATGGTTAAACACCGCCCCATTTTCTTTCTTTCCACGTACACATCTGGTTATCAGGCCAATACCCGGATCAATCTCTCTGTATGCCGGGGCACAAATTTTTGGACCTTCTTCAGTATCCAGAAAATTTTTCACACTATCCATAGCCTGGTTGATCCGTTTTTTGTCGGGGAGATTCGCTATAACCGGCCAGGTTTGGGTATTCATAAATATTTTGCCGAATTCATTGTTATGACTGCCAACCGGTCTGTTTTGAGCCCCAAATGCCCTCAGGTACCACGATCCGTCCCAGCAATAATCATCAATAGCTTCAACCAGACGATCCCTTATCTGCAGAACGTGTGTTGTTTGCAGCCCTGTCCACTCCAGGATATCGATCAACCGATTCAACATAGCCACATAAAACATACCGCCCCAAACGCTTTCTCCTCCCTCATCCCCTCCAATATAATCCAGGGTATCATTCCAGTCACCCCGACCGAAAACCGGCAAACCGTGCCGGCCGATATTATTCCCGGCATACCTGACCACTGCCATCAAGTGGTCAAGAAGAGAACCCTGCCCGCCATCCAGATAAGGTTCTTTTACCTGAAGGAAACTTTGATCACCCGTCTCTCTGAGATACTCATCCACAGCCAGAATAAACCAAAGTGCATCATCGCAATGACGGGTAAACTCACCCTCTCCGTCTCCAAAAAAATGGTGATATACTTTCCCATCCTGTTGCATTTGGCGTGCCAGCAAACGGATTCTTTCCGCAGCTTTTCCAGGATCTGATATAGTAATAGCGATAATATCCTGGGCTGTATCCCTGAACCCGAATCCTCTTCCGATTCCCCAGTAATAAAAACTTGTAACCCGTCCCACATCAAATGCTACTTTCGCCTGATACGGGGTCCAGTAATTCATGAAAAGATTTGATTCGGGATCCGGTGTTTCCACTGAAGCATAAGCGAAAAAAGCCGACCATTGATCATTTAACTGCCGGAAAGCGCGCGTAACCTGATCCGTATCGTGGTATTTTGTTGCCTGCTTCAATCCTTTTGCACTATTCCGGTCTTCTTTCGGAATCACACCCAGGGAAAAGATTATCTCTTTAGTCTCTCCCGGGGCCAGTTCAAAATCCACCTGAAGAGCTCCGACAGTGTTCCCGTAATCCGTCTCCTTTGAACCCAGCGTATTCTGTTCCAGAGCCACGGGATTATTCTCATTGCGGTATAACCCCATGAATCGTTCACGCAAGGTCTCAAAACCGCTAACCGGTTGATTTACCGTAAAAAAAGCCCAACGATCCCATGCTTTATTCTCCTGTTGCTGTGTACCACCTGTTTCAGTGACCCAATAAGTTTTAGTAGCCCAAAGAGTTTGATGATACCGGTCAAACACCACCCTGTTAAAATGCTGGTCATCGCACTGATTGATCAGATCGATCAATGCGTGCCCCAGGGCAAATTCAACGTATCCGTAAATCGAAAGCCGCCGCACTTTGTCAGAACTGTTTTTCAGGCGGGTTTGCCAAACCTCCAGGTCGTCATCCGGAGGAACAAAAAAGAGCACTTCGGAGTGAATCTGTTCATTGACAGCCTCCGCTCTGGTATAGCCAAATCCATGAGCTACCCGGTAGGCATCCCGGTTTTTACCAACCGGTTGCCAGGTAAGGCTCCATATTTCTCCCGTGTCCCGGTCTTTCAGATAAAGATATTTACCCGGCCGGTCAGGAGGCACATCATTGATTCGGTAGCGGGTAATCCGGCCGTGCAATGGGGAACGGAAATAGCTGATCCCTCCGCCATTATTTGAAATGGTAGCAAAATATCTTCCGTTATACAAATAATTGATCCACGGACTGGGTGTATCCTGTCGTTGAATAATAAATTCTTTACCCTCTTTAGAAAATTCTCCGTATTTCATTTTTCAGAGACTGATGATTTTGTCGTCTTTTCAACATATCCTGAGTCACTGTCATCCCGGATGTTGGTACGTAAAGCATGTATCATCTCCTTAAGGTTTTTAATTCCTCCCAGTGTAAACCAAATAGTCACGACCACTGACGTAACCAGATAGATCCAGGTATAAATTTTCCAGAAATGCATCCAGGTTGCATTTTTCACCTCAGTAGTAAGATTATATATAGTACCGATCACAAACACAATCGACCAGATTGCAGTCCATGAATAAGTGGCAATATAAATAATCTTGTCACTTTTAGTAAACTCCCGGGTAGTTCCCATTACCTTCCAACCTTTTGCAGGCTGGCTGCTCTCAATCACCTGCTCTCCCTTAATTGCATACTTACCCCGGTGTAGCAACTTATTCATATTATGTGGCTTATGAGGATCAACCAGTGAAATGATCAAATAAAATGAAGCTGCCGACACCATGGCAATCAGCCAGAACCACTGACCGTTAATCGGGAAATCCTTCACTACCGCATTCAAAATAATACCAGCAGTTGAAATCAC
>JAGHDB010000071.1 GCA_021160155.1 Bacteroidales bacterium
ATTAACTGTAATGACGGTGGTGTAGTCATCTCCTATGATGGCGGAAAAACCTGGAAACAAAATACCAACAACCTGCCTGCCGTACAATTTTTCAATATCGGATATGATATGGATACCCCGTTCCATGTCTATGGTTCAATTCAAGACCATGGAAGCCGAAGAGGTGTCGTGGATCTGTCTCGCGGCAGGGATCATATTCCCGCACTGGATTTTGAGGGTGCTCCCGGCGGGGAAGGAAGCAGTCATGCTATTGATCCTACCGACCCGAATATCGTTTATTCCGCAGGATTTTACGGTTCTATCAGCCGGACCAATCTGGCAACCGGCACACGTAAATCCATTGTCCCCGTAATGTATGAAAATGAACCGCCCCTGCGCGGACAATGGGTCGCTCCGTTTATTTTATCACCCCATAACAACAATATCCTGTATCTCGGCATGCAATATGTTTTCAGATCCCGTGACCGCGGTGACACCTGGGAAAGAATCTCTCCTGATCTGACCTATAATAACCCTGATAAACTGGGAGATATACAGTACCAAACGATCTTTTCAATCTCAGAATCACCCCTGAAATTCGGACTTATTTATGCCGGTACTGATGACGGCCGACTCCATGTAACCAAGGACGGCGGAAAAAACTGGACTGAAATTACCGGAGGATTGGTACCACACCGCTGGATCAGCCGGGTGGTCGCCTCTAAATATAGCCTGGGTACCGTTTATGTTACCCAAAACGGAAAACGGGATGACGACTTCGCCCCTTACGTTTGGAAATCAACAGATTACGGACAAACATGGCAAGATATCTCAGCTAATATTCCGGCCGGTACAGTTAACGTTATCCGCGAAGATCCCATTAAACGGAACATTCTTTACGTAGGTACCGATAATGCTGTTTTCGTAACTAAAGACGGAGGTAAATCATGGAATGTCTTGGGTGACCTTCCCAGTATGTATGTTCATGACCTGATCATTCACCCAAGAGATAATATTATTGTTATCGCCACGCACGGCCGGGGCATGTGGGCACTGGATGCCAATAAAATAAACGGGGGAGCCAGAAGATTCAGATACTAAAATAAGACATAAGGCTAAAGGTTAAAGTAAAAGGCCAAAGGTATATTGTAAACCTTTAACCCCTTACCTTTAATCTTACTTATGCCTTTAGCCTTATGCCCTGAACCTTACTCTTTAACCCTAAACCACTGCTGTCGCCGCCCGATCGGTCCGATTGAACCTCTGACAATCAGTTCATCTTTGTTCTTAAGCCAAATCTTAACGTTATAGACTTTCCCGTTACCGGGATCAAGAATGCCTTTTTTACCTTTCCAGACATCACCGTGCCGGGTCAGTCCGTTGATAATCTGCATGCCGATGACAGGCTTTCCATGCAAAGCTCCTTTACAATCATCACAATTTTTATTAGTGGGTGTTACCCCATCGTCATCCCATGTTTTTAATATCTTTCCATACATTTTACCTCCACGGATGTAAATCTGCACAATGGATTTTTGCTTGTGGGTGTCATCATCAATGGTACGCCATTTCCCTGAAATGCGCTGAGCCGAAACGGATCCTGAAAACAGGATACCCATCAACAAGGCAAATACACTTAACGGGATCTTTTTCATTTTTGTCGGTTTAATTTTTATTTGCTGAATATGAAAAAAAAATGTCAATTACCCTAAAAAAATAACCATATAATCTCTCATAATAATGATTAATCTGGATGAATTCAAACAGTATGGCTACCAATTAATCGATTGGATTACTGACTATTATTCTCATATTGAGGATTTTCCGGTAAAACCCGACATCACTCCGGGTAGTATCGGACAACAGATACCCCCAACCGCTCCTGAACAGTCCGAAACCATAGATCAGATACTGTCGGATTTTAACCGGATCATCCTGCCGGGAATGACCCACTGGCAGAGTCCCAATTTCTTTGCCTATTTCCCGGCCAACGCTTCATTTCCCAGTCTCCTTGCAGAATTCCTGACAGCCGCTCTGGCTGCACAATGTATGAACTGGGATACCTCTCCGGCTGCTACCGAACTCGAAGAAAAAATGATGCAATGGCTGCAGCAGGCAACCGGAATACCTATGGAATGGCGGGGTGTCATTCATGATGGCGCTTCAATGGCCACACTGACTGCCCTGCTGACCGCCCGTGAAAAAGCGCTGAACTGGCAAATCAACCGTACCGGATATACCAGTCCCAACCGCTTCAGGATCTATTGCTCCGAAGAAGCCCATTCCTCAATCGAAAAAAGTGCAAAGATCGCCGGATTCGGACAGGATAATGTAATTAAGATAGCTGTGGATGAACAACTTGCACTGATCCCGGAAGCCCTTGAGAAACAAATCATTAAAGACACCCGGGCTGGATTTCAACCGCTGTGTGTCGTGCTGGCTATCGGTACTACCGGCACTACTGCTATTGATCCGCTTGAACCGGTAGCCCAAATCTGTCAACACCACGGGATCTGGTTGCATATTGATGCGGCCTACGCCGGTACGGCCCTGCTGCTTCCAGAATTCCGCTGGATGATCAAAGGAATTGAAAATGCAGATAGTTTCGTTTTTAATCCCCATAAATGGATGTTTACCCATTTCGACTGTACCGCCTATTTTGTGAAAGATCCCCGGGCATTGCTCAAAACATTTGAGATTCTTCCCGAATACCTCAAATCCGGTCCTCTTGGCCAGGTAAGTAATTTTCGCGATTGGGGGATCCCGATGGGCAGAAGGTTCCGTGCCCTGAAACTTTGGTTCGTACTACGTAATTTCGGACTGGAAAGCCTTCGTGAACGGATCCGGAATCATATCCGCCTGGCTGCCGAATTTGAATCCGTAGTGCTGGATCATCCGGATTTCGAATTGATGACGCCCCGAACGCTTAATGTGGTTTGCTTCCGGTACCATCCTGATAAAATAAATGATAACAAAAATCTCGATCGGATGAACAAACTCCTTGAAGAACAACTTAACCGCTCGGGAAAACTGTTTCTTACCCATACCCGGATAAGAGAAGCATATACCCTGCGAATGGTAATCGCCCAAACCAACGTGACACGGGACCATGTCACCCATGCATGGGAAACCATTCAGCACCAGGCCAAAACAATCAAAGAATGAAATAACGCAACCTTTTCACTTAACCGGGTATCCTGAAATTAAGTTTTTTTAACGTTTAAAGCAGACACAATGGTTGATAACCAATCAACCAAACGTTAATTTCGTAGTAAATAAACAAATAAACAAATAAATAC
>JAGHDB010000339.1 GCA_021160155.1 Bacteroidales bacterium
CAGGAGTTTTGAGATCCTGATCAAAAGTAATCATTATCGCCTTGACCGGTTGCATCAAACCTATTTTGACTCCGGGGAGCCGGGTGATCTGATAGCTCTGTTTAATTCAATTGATCTGCTTGAAATTGCTATAATTCAGGGGAATGTGGCAGAATTACTCGGACTGGAAACAGGGTCGACTATAAAAATAATATTCTATGGAGAAGAAAAAGAATGAAGCAGTAGAGGCTTTCAGAGAACTGCTAGATATTATGGATGAATTACGTGAGAAGTGTCCCTGGGATCAGAAACAAACCTGGGAAAGCCTGCGAACGCTGACCATCGAGGAGACTTATGAGCTGGCTGATGCTGTATTAGCCGGAGACAGTGAAGGGATCAGGGAGGAACTGGGAGACTTGTTGCTGCATGTGGTCTTTTATGCAAAAATAGGTGCTGAAAAAGAAGCGTTTGAAATAACTGATATCATCCGGAAGATCAACCGGAAATTAATACACCGTCATCCACATATTTTCGGGGATGTAAAAGTGACCAATGCCAGGGAAGTGGCTGACAACTGGGAGAAAATCAAATTAGAAGAGGGAGATCAAAAAACGGTGCTCGGCGGGATTCCTTCTTCACTGCCGGCACTGATAAAAGCATACCGGGTCCAGGATAAAGCCGGTGGGGTAGGGTTTGACTGGAAAGATCCGGAAGGAGTCTGGGATAAAGTGGATGAAGAACTTGGGGAGGTCAAAGAGGTATTGCTTACTGACGGGACAACAGAAAAACTTGAAGAGGAATTTGGGGATCTTCTTTTTACAATAGTCAATGCGGCACGTCTCTATCATGTCAATCCGGAGAATGTACTGGAAAAGGCCAACCTGAAATTTATCCGGCGTTTTAATTTTCTCGAACAGGAAACACTGAAAAAGGGAATCAGCCTGAAACAGTTGACTATTGAAGAGATGGACCGGTACTGGGAACAGGCTAAAAAGAATGAGTCTTAATCTTTTTTCTCTTCAGTTTCATCCGCTTTTTCCGGTCCTGACCATTCAAGTTGCCCGTGACGGAGCAACAGGTTATACCAGGTTAAAATTTTCCGGATATCCGAGAGATAAACCCGCAGGGAATCATGTTCAGGTACGACTTCTGAGAAATAGGCTCGCAAGGCATTGTTATCGAGGTTTTTGGGCTCTTTTAGCTCTTTCCCGCTCTCTTTTTCATAAATTCTCAATAATACCTCCTTCAGGGGCAGATCATCCCCTGTGGTGAAAATAGTAATCTCTTCAAGGGCATTGACTTTGTGTGATGCGTAAACCGGCATCCGTTTCCCGGTTTCAAGCTGCTCTACAATCAGAGCCTGATTCCCCTGGGATATCATTCTGCACAGTCCTCTCTGTCCTGATACCGCTAAAATGTCTTTTAAATCCATGCTGTTGCTGTTTAATTTATTCCACGAGCTTTTTTAATTCTTTCATACGCTCCGTTAAGTTGCTGGAATTTCTCATTGGCCTTTTTCTTGACCTCTTCGCCCAGGTAAGCAACCTTATCGGGATGATACTTGGTAGCCATGTGTCGATAAGCTTTTTTAATTTCATCGATTGAAGCATCAGCGGAGATACCGAGAACCTGGTAGGCCGAATCGAGGTTGTCATAGAAGAGAGCCTGGATTGATTTGAAATCACCGGTATTGATATCCAGATAATAGGCGATTCGTTCAATAATCTTTATTTCACTTTCACTAACCTGGCCATCAGCCTTTGATATCCCGAACAGAAAATGCAGCAATTGCAGCCTTGAACTGTAATCCATATGACGGCCAATCTGTTTGCTGATCTCTTCAACCGGGATGTTTTGTTTCAAAACATCTCTGAGAATTAATAAAGCCTCATCGGCAGTTTGTCTGTTAAAGCTTTGAGAGAGATAAGATTTTACATAGTCCAGTTCAGAACGAAGCACCTTTCCGTCAGATTTCATGACGGCAGCCACCAGAACCAGCAGGCTGGTGATAAAATCACCGGATGTGGTTACACCACCGGTACGACTGCTGTACCGCTGACCGGTTGTAACAGAACTGTTGTCAATCATAGAACCCAGGGCGAACCCCAGAAGGGCACCCAGAGGGCCCATGAAAGCCCATCCTAATCCGCCCCCGATCCATTTACCAAATTTACCCATTCGATTTTTTAAGTAATTGCTGATGGATGCGGATAACCTGAGGGATCAGGAATTCCTCCCCATCATTGTGAATAATATAATCAGCCAGTGGTCTTTTTTGCTCGTCACTCCATTGTTGTTGCATTCTTAAACGGATTTCCGCTTCATCTAATCCGCCTCTTTGCAATAACCGTTTAATCCTGATTTCAGTCGAAGCTGTGACCAGTAGCATATAATCAAATTGACGATAGAAGCCGGTCTCAAAAAGAATCGCGGCTTCATGCAGTACATAGGGTTTGTTTTGTTGCCGGATAGCCCATTCATTAAATGCTTCTCTAACCAGGGGATGCACCAGATTGTTCACCCGTTGCAATGCTTCAGGTTGTGTAAAAATAATGGCTGCCAGTTGGTTGCGATTAAGCATATTTTGTTGTTTGTCCCATACAGAGTTGCCAAACCATCTGATCAGGGAATAGCGTACCTCAGGATCTTCCGACATAATCTTTCTGGCTGTTGTATCAGCCTCAAAAACAGGCACATTCAGATGTCTGAACAGATCTGCCACAGTACTTTTACCTGCCCCTATGCCTCCGGTTAAACCTGCTTTGATCATTTTTCAAGAATGTAATCAACTGTTTCAGGAGCAATCCGGATATGGTCAATGAAAGATGGAGTTCGAATGAGGTCCACTTTCAGCGCATGCTGCTCTTCGGAAATCTGTTCATAATCTACTGCAGCGACGAAATCATCCGGACTGATCCGGTCGAATTCACTGATAACCACTTTAAAAGAAATCATGATACTGGCCGGAAAGGTTTTAAGCGTAAGTGAATCAGGAACATGAATGGATTGAACCGGGATACGGAGTGTTTTTTCGGTGAATTGTTCTACGGGTACCGTAATAGTGACATGTGTTTCTGACAGCACAAGTTCGTCTGAATAGTTTATCAGAGCCACATGCTTTTCAACGGATTTATTCAATTTTCTGAATCGTAAAAAATCAGTCGGTACCTGTTTTATGGTATCCACGAGACGGTTCGGACCGCTGATCCAGACACTGTCAGGATCTGCCGTGACATATCCTTTTAACATATATCCCTCTAAAGGATCAACCTGTACATCCGGGTAAACCGGAATTTTTTTCCGGATCATTTTAGAGAATTGAAAAATAATCGTGTCCGGTTTAATACTCAATACCTGCACATTATTTAATTGAGCACTGATTCTGTTTTTTAACGGACGAAGTGACAAGTGGATATCCTTTCCTCCCGATACATTATGCTGAACAGGAGCAACCTCCTTGAGATTCAGGCGAATGGCGGATTTTGCCAGGTCCCAGTTGTGCTTCAGAATGGCAAATCCGGTTCCGGTGACTTCAATATTGAGTTTATCCGGAAGTTTATTGGTGAGTACCAGATTTTCAGGCAAGCCGGTAAATTTCACCGGATGCTGAATAACCGTAGTATAGTTTCGCTCCATGG
>JAGHDB010000122.1 GCA_021160155.1 Bacteroidales bacterium
AAACAAACTGTTTATTATTGTTATAAAACCCGAAGTCAGGAGGCTGTAATCTTATGATCGAAGTTAAAAATCTGTATTATTCTTACAAAAAGAACGGCGACTATGCCATTCAAGATGTCAGTTTTCATATTGACAAAGGTGAGATCTTTGGATTTCTTGGGCCCAGCGGCGCCGGTAAATCAACCACTCAGGGAGTACTTTCAGGCCTGCTCGAGCTCCAGCAGGGAGAGATTATCATTGAAGGAATCCCCCGGAAAGGGTTACCTGATAAATCATTCTTTAACCGGATAGGAGTCGGATTCGAGATCCCTAACGTATATAAAAAACTATCCGGGCTTGATAATCTCAGATACCATGCCAAACTGTACGATCGCGAAACCGAAGATGCCATGACCGTTCTGAAGATGGTCGGACTTGAAGAGCACGCGCGGCAAAAAGCCAGCTCCTACTCCAAAGGGATGAAGCAACGGCTCGGCTTTGCCCGCTCCATGATCAATAAACCGGAGATCTGGTTTCTTGACGAACCCACCATGGGCCTGGATCCCAACACAGCCAATAGTATTAAAAATATTGTCCGCAAGAAAAAAGCCGAAGGAACCACTATTTTCCTGTCCACCCATAATATGTTTGTCGCCGATGAGCTTTGCGACCGGATCGCCTTTATCGTGGATGGAAAAATCGCTGCCCTGGATACACCTAAGAATCTGAAACTGAAACACGGGCAGCTATCGGTTACCATCGAATATGCCGAAGACGGAAAACTTAAATCCGAAACCTTTGGAATGAACGGGGATGAAAAAGCAAAAGTTCAACAGTTTATCGGCGATCATGAGGTAAAAACCATCCATTCAGGTGAACCAACCCTCGAAGAAATATTTATCAAATTAACCGGCCGCGGTCTTGAGTAGGAGGAAAGCATGAAACGCTTAGGAAATATATTAAGAAAGGATATTATACTGGGTATCAAGGATGTATATATTCTGTTAGAGATAGGTTTCTCCATAGTGGTTATGGCCCTGCTCCTTTTTGTAGTACCAAAAAATATTGACCGTGAAACCCCGGTCGTGGTCTTTGATTCAACCGGTATGCTGAATAATATGATGAAAAATATGGATAAACAGGCCGGCCGGGAACCGGCACAGGTTTTTGTGAACAGCAGGGATGAGGTCGTTGCCGGAATGAAAAAAAACAAAGCGGCAGTCGGACTGATAATCCGCATGAATTCTGACAGCATCAGTCACGTCGAATTACTTACTCAGCCCTATACCACAAAAGCCATGGTAGAAACCATAAAACTGCAATTGACGGATTTTCTGAGTATGGCACATCCCCCACACGGGCTCTATCCGCCTGATGTATACCGGTCAGTCAAGGTTACGGCATTACAGGAAGACCACCGTGCCGAAATCCCGTTTAACAAGAAACTCCTGCCGGTAATCATCATGTTTATGGTCGGCATGATGGGGCTCTTCGCCATGGTGTCATTAATTGGCCAGGAGCGTAGCGATGAAACCATCCGGGCCTATAAAGTCACCCCTTCCCGGCTGTGGCAGTTTCTGCTCAGCAAACACCTGCTGCTCCTGGCAACCGGCTTGATCACATTCTCCATCTTTTACCTCCCCATCATGGGATTCAACGGATACTTTCTCTCCTTATTGATTATCATTCCCACCATCATTCTGGGATCCGGCATCGGTGTACTTTTGGGAACTTTCTTTGACAATCCGATGACCGGGGTGGGTTGGGTCCTTTTGTTTATGGTGGTTTTCTCATTACCGGCCGTCTCATTTTTTGCACCGGTTTTTTCACCCGGCTGGATGAAGCTAATCCCTTCCTATTATACCCTCTTCGGTTTGGATGCAGCCATGTTCCCGGATCATAACATCCATGTATTCTGGAGTGAAACAGGCATCCTGTCTGCCATAGCCGTAGTTCTGGTCACCCTGTCGGGATGGGTATTCACGAAACGATTAAGAAAGGAGGTGTAATCATGAGACAACTGGTATAGATATTTCTTATCGATCTGAAGATGAACTTCAAACATTTCATGGGGGCCTATATCGTAATCGTTCCGTTTGCCATCTTATTAATCCTCCGGGGATTTATTCCCACCGTTGAAAGTACCACTACTACCATCGCAGTGGTTTCAGAGAGTGAGCATGCAGTCAGTCCCGAAATGATCCGGGTACTGGATCAATATGCCAAAATCAAAACCTATCTGTCTATTGAGGATATGTATAAAAAACTCCGGGGTGTCGGTACGGTAGAGGGGCTCTATTGGGATCCGGCAAAACAACAATTTGTATCCGTACTCCAAAAAACACCGAAAGGAAATTCAGCTTTCTCCCTGGCAGCTCAGGTTATCCGGCAACAGTACCTCCATAAAAACTATCCCGGTACTCCCCCGGTAATGACGTTTGAGTACGATGTTCCTAAAGAGCTGTCTCACAGAACCAAAATTTCACCGGTAGCCACCATGGGAGGATCGATCTTTTTTGTCTTCCTGATCCTGATCGCCGGTTTTGTCATCGGACTGGGAATAGTGGATGACAAGGAGAATGGAACCGACAAGGCCCTGCATGTATCACCAGTCAGCAAGTCGGATTACTTTATCGGCAAAAGTATCTACCCGTTGCTGATCATCGCATTTTATTCGATTATCGCTTTGCTGGTACTCGGACTGATACACGTAAATATCCTGCAGGTGTACCTGCTGGTTATTGTCTCTTTCAGCATCACGCTTTTATTCGGACTCCTGCTGGGGGCTTTGGCAAATAATGAGACTGAAGCCGTGGGTGTGGGAAAGTTGTTGTCAATGTTGATGATGCTGGCTATTCTCGGAGGTGTGCTTCTGCCCGATGCCTGGCAATGGGCGGTCTGGTGGGCCCCCTTCTACTGGGTGTACGATGTGTTGCAGGAGATCTTCACGGAGACGGTCACCTGGACCAGCTTAGCCTGGAAATCTGCCGTGACAGTCGGACTCACCCTTTTCTACTTTTTACTGCTGCGAAAAAAGATTATAAAAGGATTATCATAAAATAGTTAAGAATTTGCCTCCCATCAGATAGCTGAACAGTAACGTATTATTGATATTAGATTACTTTTTTTCAAGTTTCTGTGCTGCCCTCTTTATATTATTAAAATATACTGCGAAGGGCCTGTATGCAAGATGAGACCATTTTGAAAATGGGACTTCAATGCATAACATGGGGACAACTATCATTAAGTGAAATACATATAAATAATATGTCACAAGTAATGGAGCTTGATTAATTCTTGAAATATGCATTAGGATACCTGTTACGGCAGCCAGAAACAATAAAACAAGAAAAGTCCAATCAGTAATATGAGAGTGTTTACTATTTTCTTTATCTTTTTTGATACGATGAATAGTGAAATAAATTGTACCGAATATTAAACCAAAGGTGGCATAATAGCCAAATAATCTTTGTGGATGCCACCAGGGATGGATCTCATCTGTTTGAAACCATTCCAGGAAAATGACAATCATTGTAAATAATAAAACATAACCCGACATTAAAAACCAATGCACTATCCAATAATTATATTTACCGGTACGTAATTTTTTCCAAAACGATTGAACTTCTGTTTCACAATCCGAAAAACGCCATTGTGAAACAAAATTAAAAATAAGCGCCCAAAATTCCGTGAAATATAGTTTTAAAGGAACTTTAATCGTTTTGTTTTTTAGAATAACCATTCGATACATATTGAAAATAATGAGATAAGAAGTCCTGCAAGAACACCGGCCATAGTCCAGTCGCCTATTTCCACTATTCTCCAGGGCGCAATTTCATTTATAAGAATTTTATCAGTACTCAGTGGAATACCATTTAATAAAGCAAAAAGAAAAAAAACAAGACCTGCTAATAAAATAATTGCACCAAACTCCCATATTTTAGATGAATAAAATTTCTTGGAAAGGCCTGTCCAATCATATTTAGAGGTTAACCAGCGCCTTAATGACATCATCAGTTCTCCCGGATTTGCTTCTTGTGGGCAAGTTTCACTACATTCGCCACAATAATAA
>JAGHDB010000175.1 GCA_021160155.1 Bacteroidales bacterium
TCAATTAGCTACCCGTCCCGATACCTGGTATCAATTTGATTATTACTTAATTAAAAACAGCTCAGGCCCTTCTCAGATCGTAGCTATGGTAGATGAGATTACTACTCAAGAAGAAACCCTGAAAGAGCTGGAAGATGACCGGTTTCGTTTGGGTTTGATTCTTCAATACTCTGATCTCGGGCTTTTCGACTGGATAATGGATGACCAGCAGGTTTTTACCATCGGCAATGTGTTCCAATCCGGTTCCCGTCAGGCATCACTGTCTCAGGCGACACCTGAAGATTGGAAGTCAAAAGTCCACCCCGATGATCTCGATACTACCGGTACATTGCTTCAAGCCTGTTTGTCAGGAGAAAGCCCTTTTTTTCAAAACGAGTTCAGGGTGCGGTTTGACGGAGAAAACTATCATTGGGTCATTGTCAGAGGTGAAATTACCGGCCACGATCAGGAGGGCCGTGTGAACCGGTTCTCCGGCATTGTGTTGGATATCCATAAACGCAAAACCACTGAAATCAAACACCGCAACAACCAGATCCTCCTGAATGACATCCTCTCCAGTACCGATGAAGGGATATTTGTGCTTGACAGCTCTATGCATGTAATTTTCTGGAACAACGAAATGAGCCGTATTTCAGAAACAACAGTCCAGGAGGTAATGGACCGGAAAGAGATCTTTGATCATTTCCCGCATCTTCTCGAGAATGGCATTGGTGATGTCATGCGTGAAACCATGAAAGGAGTCATCTCCGGTGGGCATTCGGTTCCTTTTCGACTCAAAAGCGGCAGAGAAGGATATACCTTTGAAAAATATCTGCCGCTGAAAAACAACACGGGTGATATTATAGGTGTAATCGGTTTTGTAAAAGACATTACGGAAGAGATGGCCCGTGAAGCTGAGTTGGCCGAAACCCATGAACGTTTTGAACTGACAATTCAGGCGGTCAATGAAGGCATCTGGGACTGGAATCTGGCGAATGACACCATTATTTTAAGCGACCGTTGGTTTGCCCAACTGGGATATCAGCCGGGTGAGCTGAAAAGTTCATTGAATACCTTTAGAAGTTTACTGGATCCGCTTGAAGCCGACAAGATCTTTAAGACCTTTAAAGAGGCTTTTGAAAAAGATGTATCCGTCACTCAGGAATACCGTTTGCGGCACCGGAACGGAGACTGGGTATGGATTGAAGCCAAAGGAAGTTGCATCGTACGGGATGCAAAAGGCCATCCCGTCCGGGCACTTGGTACCCACAGCGATATCACCCTGCGTAAACAGACTGAGTTGAAAATGTTGGAAGCCATGGAGAAAGCTGAAGAGAGCGACCGTCTTAAATCTGCATTTCTCGCCAACATGAGTCACGAGCTGAGAACACCGTTAAACGCCATTGTCGGATTTAGTGAGCTACTGACCGGAGAAGATCTGTTTCCTGATGAGAAGAAATCCTACATTAACCAGATCAAGAGCAATTCTGAAAATCTGCTGCAGTTAATCTCTAACATCATCGACCTTTCGAGAATCGAAAGTAACCGTCTGGAGATTCACCGTGAAAACATACCGGTTCATCCGCTGATTCGTGAAGTAATAGAACATAAAAAGAAAACCGCGGATCCCGATATACTCAAAGAACTGACACTGGAATTTCAAATTCCTGATGATATTCTTGAAATTCAACTATTTACTGATCCTATTCGGATAAAACAGGTGTTGGATAACCTGATTGACAATGCCCTTAAATTTACCAGTCAGGGTTCTGTAATTTTAGGAGTTATGCCCCCAAAAGAAGGATTTATAACTTTCTTTGTGAAAGATACCGGTATTGGTATCAATCCTGAAAACCAAAAAAAGATCTTCGACCGTTTTGAACAGATTGATACCGGGCTGACACGAAAATTCGGGGGGACGGGTCTCGGCCTGAACCTTACCCGGTCAATTGTCAATCTGCTTGGAGGCAAAATCCGGGTTGAGTCTCAACCCGGCAAAGGAAGTACTTTTTTCATCACCCATCCGTATGAGTAGAAATAAGATATATGTACGGAAACCCGGAGGCAGAGAGTAATTATAAATCCCTGGCAAATTCCATCAGGTAAGCCTTAATGAAGTCGTTTATCTCTCCATCAAGCACAGCCTGTACATTACCGGTTTCATAACCCGTACGCAAATCCTTCACCATTTTATAAGGATGCAATACATACGAGCGGATTTGCGATCCCCATTCGATCTTTTTCTTACCTGCCTCGATTTTCTGCCGTTCTTCCATCCGCTTTTGCAGTTCCATCTCATACAACTCTGAACGAAGCAACCGCATGGCATTTTCCTTATTCTTAAGCTGACTACGGGTTTCACTGTTCTCTATAGTAATACCGGTAGGAAGATGTTTCAATCTGACAGCAGTTTCAACTTTATTGACATTCTGGCCCCCATGCCCCCCTGACCTGAAAGTATCCCACTCGATATCTGCCGGATTGATTTCAATTTCTATGGTGTCATCCACTGCCGGAGAGACAAATACCGAAGCGAAAGTGGTATGACGGCGGTTTGATGCATCAAAAGGTGAAAGACGAACCAGGCGGTGCACGCCATTTTCAGCTTTCAGATACCCATAGGCAAACTCTCCTTCAAATTCAAGGATAACTGATTTAACACCCGCCTCATCCCCTGCCTGAAAATGTAATTCCCTGACCTTATAGCCATTCAGTTCACCCCAGCGTAAATACATCCGCATCAACATAGCAGTCCAGTCGAGACTTTCAGTCCCTCCGGCACCTGAATTGATCCTCATGATGGCCCCCAGCACATCCTCCTCCCGGCAGAGCATATTTCGTGTTTCAAGATCCTCAATAATTTTCAGGGTTTCGGCATATTGCTTTTCCATCTCCTTTATACCGGCTTCACCCTCTTTATAAAAATCCCACATCACCCCGACATCATCCACACTGGCAGCAGCCATGCGGTAATCATCCAGCCATTTTTTAACCGACCGGATCTGTCTCATCAGTTTTTCGGCTTCTTTGGGATCATCCCAAAACCCTGGAGCCTGGGTCAGAATCTCTTTTTCTTTTAATTCTTCGGTACGCTGATCCACGTCAAAGATGCCTCCTTAACGCATCCAGGCGCTCCCTGACATCTTTGATCTGCTCTTGTGTCACCATGATTTTATTCATTTTGCGGCAAAAATACGATATTTACGGGAATAAGGGTATCGTTACACCGGTACACGGAGATCCGAAAAAAATGCTTCAAACCGGATTAGATCGTTTAGCAGAAGATCCTTCCTGTCAAAAATTGTTGAAGGGACAGATCGGATATTTATGTCATGCCGCTTCAGTCAGTAATAAACTGCAGCATGGTTTGGATTTGTTAATCAACCGGTTCGGCAATCGTGTTACCTCGGTTTTCGGTCCACAACACGGTTTCACAACAGATCGTCAGGATAACATGATAGAATCTCCCGACATCCTGCATCCCCTCTACCGGATACCTGTTTTCAGTCTCTATGGAAAAACACGAAAACCCACACCGGAGATGCTTGACCGATTCGACACGCTGGTTGTGGATCTTCAGGATGCGGGTACCAGAGTATATACCTATATCTGGACCCTCTTCTTAGCCATGGAAGCCTGCGCCGGAACCGGTAAACAGGTAGTCATTCTCGACCGGCCCAATCCGGCTGGAGGTACATCCGTGGAAGGAAACCTGCCTGATCAGGATTATTACTCTTTTGTTTGCCGGGCCTCCATACCCATGCGTCACGGCATGACTATCGGTGAGCTGGCCGGATTGTTCCGTCAAATCAACAATTGGGATCTTCATTTGGAGATCATCCCCATGACCGGATGGAACCGTGATATGACCTGGAGTGATACCCGGCTCACCTGGATCAACCCTTCTCCTAACCTGTCAACTCCCGAAAGTACCTTGATTTACCCGGGCACCGTACTGTTTGAAGGCACGTTACTCTCTGAGGGACGCGGAACTACACGCAGCCTCGAACTGTTCGGGCATCCCGGTATCGAACCCTTCTCCCTGCACACCCTGCTGAACCGGTACCTCCATGAACAAAATATGAAGGGTTTCATCCTTCGCCCGCTTCTTTTTACACCTGAATTCAGCAAATACAAACACCGGATTTGCGGTGGTTTTCAGATTCATGTAACCAATCATTATCTGTTCAAACCCTGGTATACCGTACTCCTGATCCTTAAATATCTGTATCATCATTCCGGTATCCGGCCGTTCTGGAACAACGACCCTTATGAATACCAGTTTGAGGGACTTGCTTTCGACTGGATCAACGGAACTCCGGGAATCAGAGAGTGGGTTGAAACACCCGGCTCCACACTGAAAGATTTAGAACAACTGGAGCAAGATAATTCTGCAGAATTTAAGTATCTTAGGCAATCAAACCTATTATACTCATAACCCGAAACCTGAAAAAACATGAAAAAACTACTGTTCCCCATTCTGTTTCTGTTGCTACTGGCCGGTTGCAAACAACCTGGTGAAAAACAACCTGATTTTACTTTCGCCTTTTTAACGGATATCCATGTTCAACCTGAAAGAAACGCTGCCGCCGGATTTCAGCAGGCCATTGACACGGTGAATGCCCTGAACCCGGATTTTGTCATTACGGGTGGTGACCTGATCATGGATGCACTGGGGCAAAAACGCTCCCGTGCCGATTCACTGTACCAGCTCTATAAAAACCTGGCTGAAGGATTTCACATGCCTGTGTATAACACGGTAGGTAATCATGAATTGTTTGCTTTTTACAACCATGATATTGCTACTGATGATCCCGACTATGGTATTGGCATGTTTCGGAAATATCTTGGAGATCCCTGGCAATCATTCGATTATAATG
>JAGHDB010000065.1 GCA_021160155.1 Bacteroidales bacterium
ATTTCTGTTAATTGGAATAATCACAACAACCGGAATTATCAGTTCCTGCAATGCACGTAAATCAAAATCTGAAACAATACACAAGCCGGCTGTTCATGATGAAAATATAGTCTCACTGACCCGTCAACAAATAAATGCTATTAATCTGAAACTGGGAAAAATAGAAAAGCATAATCTCAGTTCTACCGTAAAATCAAACGGCAGAATAGAATTACCCCCTCAAAGCAAAGCAAATGTTAGTGCCATGGTGGGTGGTGTGGTTAAAGAAATCTTTGTGATCGAAGGTGATTTTATAAAAAAAGGACAAACTCTGGCAACTCTTGAACATCCGGATATTGTTGATATACAACAACAATATCTTGAGAATGAGAGTAACCTTGAATTTCTTCAACAGGATTTTCTGAGAAAAAAGAAACTCTTTAAAGAAAAAGTAAGTTCAGGAAAGGAGTACCAGAAAGCCTCCTCAGAATACAATTCAGTAAAATCCACCGTTAACGGTCTGAAAGCCAAACTGAAGATGCTTGGAATCGATATCCGGTCATTGAAAAAAGGCCATATCAGCTCAACCATCAATATCATCTCACCCATAGATGGTTATATCCGCCTTATTGAAGTCAATATCGGTTCGTTTGTAAAACCTGATGATGATATGTTTGTAATTGTTGACAATCGTAATGTACACGCAGACCTGCTGGTGTATGAAAAGGACATTCATAAAATCAAATCAGGCCAGAAAGTAAGTTTTAGCTTCTCAAGCATCCCGGGAAAACAACCGGAAGGAACTATTTTTTCAGTTGGAAAAGCTTTCGAAGATGAAGCAAGAGCCATAACCGTTCACGCAACAATTGAAAATCCTGAAAGCAATATCATTCCCGGAATGTACGTAAATGCCTATATTATGGTCGACACCTTCACAACAGACGTTCTTCCAGAAGAGGCGATAGCAACTGAAGGAGACAAACATTTTATCTTTATTAAAACAGAGGGCCAAGACGGTTCTGAAAAAAACACAAACAAAACATTTTTTAAGAAAATAGAGATAATTCCGGGTATCCGGGAAAATGGTTTTGTAGAAATCAAATTGTCAGAACCTCTGTCTGAAGATACCGAATTAGCAATCAATACAGCTTATTACCTGCTCGCTGAAATGGGTAAAGGAGATACCGAGCATGAACATTAATAATTATAAATTTGATAAAGGATAACATATCAAAGACCAAAAAAGAAAACACGGATGTTGAAAGTTCCGGTATTCAGAAAAAACTGCTCTGGACGGTATTGATAATCAACTTCGGCTTCTTTATTATTGAAATAACTACCGGTTTGTTATCCGGATCAATGGGGTTGGTTGCCGATTCACTCGACATGTTGGCTGACTCGTTCGTGTACGGTTTAAGTTTATGGGCCGTCGGATCAACATTGATCAGAAAAAAGAAAGTGGCCCGCTTAAGCGGTTATTTCCAACTGTTATTGGCTTTGTCAGGAATCATTGAAGTTATTCGACGTTTTATTCTTTTTGAAAATTTGCCAGATTACCGGATCATGATTTTCGTTTCCGTATTAGCCCTCATTGCCAACTCAGCCAGCCTATACCTGCTAAAAAAATCAAAAAACCAAGAAGCCCATATGCGGGCCAGTATGATCCTTACATCAAACGATGTACTAATAAATACGGGAGTAATTCTAGCAGGTATACTGGTTCTAATTACACAGTCAAATTATCCGGATCTGGTCATTGGAACCCTTGTGTTTCTGGTTGTAATAAAAGGTGCTATAAAAATTTTGAAGCTTGGAAAACAGAATCAATAATGTAACTTGACAAAGTTTATGTGAATAATTTAACATTGTGAATAAACTGAAGATCCTGATTCTCTGTACCGGCAATAGTTGCCGCAGCCAGATGGCACACGGCTTTCTCCAATCATTTGATAAAGATTTATATATCCGTTCTGCCGGAACCGAAGCAACCGGTAAACTGAATGACAAAGCAGTTGCTGTCATGCAGGAAAGCGGTATTGATATCAGCCACCATACTTCCGATCAGGTAGACCAATACCTTAACGACACCTGGGATTATGTCATAACCGTGTGCGGAGATGCCAACGAGATTTGTCCTGCTTTTTCAGGAAAAGTCAAGCATCGCCTGCATATAGGTTTTGAGGATCCTTCACTTGTTCACGGAACCGACGAATTCATTATGAACGAATTCCGCCGTACCCGGGATGAGATCAGGAACAGCTTTTACCAAATATATATTGAACAAATCAAACCGAAATCTTTATTCCATGAAAAAACAAAAAAAACAAATCGGTTTTTTTGAAAAATACCTTACGCTTTGGGTGACTCTTTGTATTACCGGAGGAATTGCCATTGGTCACTACGCTCCCGGCGGTATTCAGGCACTCAGTAAAACAGAACTGTTCAAAGTAAATATTCCGGTTGCCATCCTGATTTGGCTGATGATCTACCCTATGATGCTTCAGGTGGATTTTTCCAGCATTAAGAATATTGGAAAACGACCCAAAGGGTTAATTCTGACATTAATCGTAAACTGGTTAATTAAACCTTTTACAATGGCTTTTTTCGCATGGATATTCTTTTCAAAGATCTATGCTGCCGTTATTTCTCCTGAAATGGCCGGAGAATATATCGCCGGAGCTATTCTTTTGGGTGCAGCCCCTTGCACGGCGATGGTTTTTGTCTGGAGCTACCTGACCAACGGAGACCCCAATTATACTTTGGTACAGGTTTCGGTTAATGATCTGATCATTCTGGTGGCTTTTGTTCCTATTGTAAGTTTGCTGCTCGGAATCACGAATGTACATATCCCGTATAATACCCTGTTGGCCAGTATACTGATCTTTGTAGTCATTCCGCTGGTTGCCGGATATGTCACACACAGAACCGTTATCCGTGCAAAGGGCGAAGCATGGTTTAAAACGGTTTTTCTTCCAAGGTTTAAACCCGTTTCAATTATAGCCCTGCTGGTTACCCTGTTATTGCTATTTGCCTTTCAAGGGAAAAACATTCTTAATAATCCTTTTATAATTATTCTTGTAGCCATACCGTTAATCATTCAGACTTACTTCATCTTTTTTATTACCTGGGTCGGAGGCCGCAAATTAAAACTACCCCATGCCATTTGCTCCCCGGCAGCCATGATAGGAGCCAGTAATTTCTTTGAACTGGCTGTTGCAGTTGCCATTGCCCTGTTCGGACTGGAATCACCGGCTGCATTGGTAACTGTGGTTGGTGTGCTGGTTGAAGTGCCTGTTATGTTGTCTCTGGTTGCACTTGCTAATAAATGGAAATATTAACTATACTGTTTTCCGGCACTAATAATCCCAGAAATCATGAAAATCAAATCAGTCGAACAATATACCTGCCCTATGCGTTGCGAAGGCGACAAGGTGTACAATGAACCCGGTAACTGCCCCGTTTGCCACATGCACCTTGTGCAAGTGAATGAGCATAAAGAACAGGTTGAAGCACATCATACTCATCACCACCACGATCATGATATGCACCTGAAAAAAGAAAAAAACAACAAACCGGCAAACGGCATATATACCTGTCCGATGCACCCCGAAATTAGAGAGAATCATCCCGGAATCTGCCCAAAATGCGGCATGGATCTGTTGCCTGAAAAAGGCATCGAGACCAGTGAAGAAGAGTTGGCCTATAAAAGAATGGCCAAAAAATTCTGGATTGCCCTGGTATTATCCGTTCCGGTATTCATTATTGCCATGTCGGATTTCTTTTCCTTTCTTCAACTTGAAAACCTGGCTTCAAAAAAAGTCTGGGGCTGGGTCGAATTTGCTTTAGCTACACCGGTGGTGTTCTATTCGGGTTGGACATTCTTTAAGCGAGGCTGGAATTCCGTTCTCAGATGGTCACCGAATATG
>JAGHDB010000156.1 GCA_021160155.1 Bacteroidales bacterium
GCACACCTGCAGTAGAGTTGATCGACTCCATTTCAGGCATCCAGCGATCAAACTGATAAAGCTTATTTTCATCTATAAGGTGAATCAATAAGTGGGCATAACGGGGATTAGTGGCATACCCTGCCTTTTTCAGTCCGTGTGCCCAGGATTTATAATCGGTAGGATCCAGACGAAAAAGATCGCTGTACCGTTGCCGGTGCATTAAAAAAAGTGAATGATCCCGGTAAGATTCTTCCACGGTTTTATAAGCTCTGAAGCAATCATTCTTCTCATCATCATCATAGTAATATCTCGGACCCTGCCACTCCATCTGGCATTTGATCCCAAAATGATTATTGGCAGTCCGGGCCAGCTCACTGGTACCCGCGGTGGATTCAAGCAAACCCTGAGCCAGGGTAATACTGGCCGGTATTCCGCTGAAATGCATCTCTTTTACAGCAAGTTCAGCGTATTTGCGTATATAAGACTCGCGCTCCTGTTTGGTTTGTGCAGGCAAAGAAGTAACCTGCACAAAAGATGTAAGAAGCAAACAACTTAAAATAGTTACCGGAGAATATTTCATAGGTGCCAAAATTAACCCTTTTTCCTGTTTATCGATGGAGTTTAAAATTTGTATTTTTAGTGCAAAGTAAAAATATGGAAAAGAAGGAGATTGTTTTTTCGGTGAACCGGTATCACGGAGTCAATGAAATTCCCGAAAAGATCCAACAGTTGATTCATCAGGCAACGGAATCCGCCCTGTTAGCACATGCTCCTTACTCGCATTTCCAGGTAGGTGCAGTAGTGGAGTTAGAAAACGGAATTCTTGTTGCCGGAAATAATCAGGAGAACATTGCCTATCCTTCGGGGTTATGTGCTGAACGGGTCGCACTTTTTGCCGCCCGGGCCAATTATCCTGAACAGATTATTAAACGCCTGGTACTGGTAGCAATTGACCATAACAAGGCCACTGATCAACCGGCTTATCCCTGTGGTGCATGCCGTCAGGTAATGGTGGATATTGAGCGGGTACAGCAAAAACCGATGGAAATATGGATGGCGGGCACTCAGTCCATTGAAATGGTAGAACAGGCAGTAATGCTACTTCCCATGGAATTTAAATGGGGTGGACCTCAGTCGCCGGCCTGAGATAAAAATTCATTCCAAAGCGGATCCTTTGGTGGATTTGCGGTAATGATCAATTTTTCATGGCTTACCGGATGCTCAAATCGCAGACATCTGGCATGAAGATGAATACCTCCCTGGGGATTTGAGCGCGGATAACCGTATTTTAAGTCTCCTCTTACCGGACTTCCAATTTTGCTTAATTGGCAACGAATCTGATGATGTCTGCCGGTATGCAGGTCAATCTCAAGAAGATGATACTGGTTGGTTCGGCCGATTAACCGGTATGAAAGCCGGGCTTCTTTACTTCCTTTCCTGGGTTTATTAAAAGCAAAACTTTTATTTTTTTTCTCGTCGCGTATCACAAAATGGACCAGTTCTCCTTCTATTTCCGGCGGGGGTTCTTTAACTACGGCCCAATAGGTCTTAGAAATCTCCTGATCCCTGAACAACCGGTTCATTCGCGACAGTGCTTTGCTGGTACGGGCAAAAAGCACCACACCAGTCACGGGGCGATCAAGGCGATGAACCACTCCAAGAAAAACTTCCCCGGGTTTATGGTATTTCTTTTTCAGGTAATCCTTCACCATCTGATCAAGAGAGAGATCTCCCGACCGATCTCCCTGTACCAGATCTGATCCTCTTTTATTAATGGCTATTAAATGATTATCCTCATATAATATATCCATAACCAAAGAAACTCCCGTTAATACTGTTCTTTTTCATTCGGAAAATCCAGGTTTTTAATATCGCGAATATAATGCGACACTGCTCCCTGAATCTCCTCAAAAAGATGATGATAGCGCCGGAGAAACCGTGGTGAAAAATCTTTATTGATCCCCAGCATATCATGAAGTACCAAAACCTGGCCATCCACTGACGAACCAGCTCCGATACCTATTGTCGGAATATGAAGCGATCCGGAGACCTGTTTTGCCAATTCGGCCGGGATCTTTTCTAAAACTATGGCAAAACAACCGGCCGCTTCGAGATCTTTGGCATCCTGCATTAATTTGTCTGCTTCATGCTGTTCACGCGCCCTGACCACATAAGTACCGAATTTATGAATTGACTGAGGGGTCAGGCCCAAATGCCCCATCACGGGTATCCCGGCAGAAAGAATTCGGTTGATGGATTCCAGTACTTCAGCCCCTCCCTCAATTTTAACCCCTCCGGCTCCTGTCTCTTTCATAATTCTGATTGAAGAGTTTAACGCCTCCTTTGAATTACCCTGATAGGTCCCGAATGGCAGGTCAACAATTACCAGGGCCCTGTGAATTGCCCGTACCACCGAAGCCCCGTGATAAATCATCTGGTCGAGGGTGATCGGCAATGTAGTTTCATACCCGGCCATCACATTTGAAGCGGAATCCCCCACTAAAACCACATCTATTCCCGTTTCATCAAGAATCCTGGCTATAGAATAGTCATAAGCAGTTAACATCGCGATTTTCTCACCGCGTTGTTTCATCTCCTGAAGAATATGAGTGGTTACCCTTTTTATCTGATGATGAACTGACATAATTGAAATGATTTGAATCGTAAAGATAAGACGAATCCCGTATATTTGGGCTAATGATTCATAACTGGATATACAGAGCATGGGTTATGTTACCCGGGATAATGATCTTCACAGGGTGCGGCAATGAAGTGGAAATCTCTGCACCATACAAAGACATACCGGTGGTTTATTGCATATTAAACCCCGGGGATTCAGTGCATTATCTCCGTCTTGAAAAATCTTTTAACGGTGAAGCCAATGCTTACGAAATGGCACAACAGGCGGATTCTATCTACTATCCGGATGCCGAAGTTTATCTCGAGCGCTGGTCTGACAACAAGATGCAGGAACAATTCAATATGATCCCTGTAACCATTGCCCCTCGTATCAATGGTGTCTTTGCAGAAGATCCCAACCGGTTGTATGCCACATCATCTGAATTAATCCCCAATAGTGAATACAGATTAAATATCCGGATTCCTTCTACAGGAGCAGAGATATCGGCCAGAACACATCTGGTAAATGATTTCAGAATCATTAAACCGGAGTATTACAGAAAAAGCCTGCCATTCTCCAGTTATGGCAACAATACCATTGTTGAATGGGTAACTGCCCGTTATACCCGGGTGTTTCATCTCCAGATCCGTTTTCATTATCTTGAAATCAACGGAGAAGATACTGTCAGGAACACCGCATATTGGAACATTGCCAATTTCGTCGCGGATAATGACGGTGGGGGGATTAAAATGGAAACCAATATTTCCCACCGTGCTTTTTACAAATGGCTTGGCAGTAAATTGTCCCCGGTTTCCGAACCGGTTTTCCGCCTGGCAGCACGTAAATCTCTCGATTTCTGGTTTACCGTGGGGGGAGATGAGCTGTACACTTATATCCAGATCTACCGTCCGGATGACAATATACCCAAAGAACACCTGGTCTTTACTAACATTTCTAACGGGATCGGGATTTTTTCATCCCGTTTTGAAAAAGGAATAACAGGTAAAGCCCTGTCAGAACATTCCATTGATTCTATCGCCCATGGTATCTACACCAGGCATCTTGGCTTTGATGACAGTCTGAACGACTACTATCATACCGGAATATAGTTCTTCAACTGTCGTTTTGTCACCCTTACCCTTTGGCACAAAGATTGAACAATCGGGTAGTCCGTTGATTAATCGAAAAAAAAGAGATATGGGAAAAATAATTGGAATCGATCTGGGAACCACCAACTCCTGTGTGGCTGTTATGGAAGGTAATGAACCTGTTGTAATACCCAATAGCGAGGGTAAACGAACCACACCATCTATGGTGGCATTTTTGGATAATGGAGAACGCAAAGTCGGTGATCCGGCAAAACGTCAGGCCATTACCAATCCTGAACGCACGGTATCTTCAATCAAGCGCTTTATGGGCGAAAATTACAGTAACCTGTCGAAAGAGATCGAGCGTGTACCTTATAAAGTAATAAAAGGCGATAATAATACGCCAAGAGTGGTGATTGAAGAACGGAAATACAGTCCGCAGGAAATCTCCGCCATGGTACTTCAGAAAATGAAGAAAACTGCCGAAGATTATCTGGGTCAGGAAGTCACTGATGCGGTGATTACCGTTCCGGCTTATTTTAATGATTCGCAACGTCAGGCTACAAAAGAAGCCGGAGAAATTGCCGGTCTGACTGTAAAAAGAATCATCAACGAACCTACTGCAGCTTCACTGGCATACGGTCTTGATAAAAAAGGTAAAGACATGACAGTAGCCGTATTCGATCTGGGTGGAGGTACTTTTGATATTTCCATTCTGGAGTTGGGAGACGGTGTTTTTGAAGTGAAATCAACCAATGGAGATACCCATCTCGGTGGAGATGATTTCGATCAGGAGGTTATCAACTGGCTGGCAGATGAATTTAAAAAAGACGAAGGTATTGACCTCCGTAAAGATCCGATGGCATTGCAACGCTTGAAAGAAGCTGCCGAGAAAGCTAAAATCGAACTTTCAAGCTCTTCATCCACAGAGATTAACCTTCCCTATATCATGCCGGTTGACGGAGTACCTAAACATCTGGTAAAAAACCTCTCAAGAGCCAAATTTGAGCAATTGACAGATCACCTGATCCAGGCCACCGTGGAACCCTGTAAAATTGCACTTAAAGATGCAGGTATCTCTGCTTCACAGATAGATGAAGTATTGCTGGTCGGAGGATCCACCCGTATTCCTGCAATCCAGGAAATTGTTAAAAACTTCTTCGGCAAAGCTCCCTCCAAAGGAGTCAATCCCGACGAAGTGGTTGCTGTAGGAGCTGCTATTCAGGGTGGTGTGCTCAGTGGTGATGTAAAAGATGTGCTTCTGCTGGATGTTACTCCGCTCTCACTCGGGATCGAAACCCTGGGAGGTGTGATGACTAAATTAATCGAATCCAATACGACCATACCGACTAAAAAAACCGAGACATTCACTACCGCTGCTGATAATCAGCCATCTGTTGAAATTCATGTACTCCAGGGCGAGCGCCCGATGGCCAATCAAAATAAAACAATCGGCCGGTTTCATTTAGACGGGCTGCCACCTGCTCCGCGCGGAATTCCCCAGATTGAGGTTACTTTTGACATTGATGCCAACGGGATTCTGAATGTATCTGCAAAAGATAAAGGAACCGGTAAAGAACAAAAGATCCGTATTGAAGCATCATCCGGACTGACAGATGAAGAGATCAACAGAATGAAAGAAGAGGCACAGAAATTTGCCGATGAAGACAAAAAACAGCGTGAGAAAGTAGATAAAATGAATGCGGCAGATAGTTTGATCTTTCAAACTGAAAAACAATTAAAAGAGTTCGGAGACAAACTCCCGGCTGATAAAAAAGAACCGATTGAACAGGCTTTGAATAAACTCAAAGAGGCTCATAAAGCCCAGGATCTGGATGCTATTGATAAAGCTACTGCCGAGCTTAATCAAATATTCCAGGCAGCTTCGGAAGAGATGTATAAACAACAACAATCCGCCGGAACTCAGCCTGGCGAACCCTCAGGAAGTCAGACAGCAGAGCCTCCAAAAGACGGGGAAAATAAAGATGAAGAGGTAACGGATGTGGATTTTGAAGAGGTAAAATAAACAATCCGGCTTTACCACATTGTATTATTTCAAAAACAAAAAAACAATAAACATGAAGATATTAGTCGGGCAACATGAATAATATCTACTTCAGACATTAGTATAAACTCTTACAAGAATGGTTGTGGTCTATGATCACAACCATTCTTATTTTTGTAATTATGAAACATAAAATCTCTTTACTGATTGTATCCGTAATATGCACCGGAGTATTGACAGCTCAAACCAGGCCAATCAACCAACTTGACCGCAAAGGTCTGAAAACAGGTTACTGGGTTAAATTTTATCCGGGAACAACCGACACACTCTATACGGGCTTCTTTGTCAATGGTCACCCGTCAGGGGAAATGGTCAGATACCACCCTGAAGGCGGAGTCAGGGCAAAACTGATCTATGATACCACAGGTCAAAAAGTACAAGCTGCTTTTTTTGATCCGGATGGTCGCTTTCGGGCTGAAGGACACTACCTCAAACAAAAAAAAGAGGGACTGTGGATCTTTTACTCAGAGAATAAAACTCCATTGTACCGGATTCACTACCATAACGATGAACTGAATGGCCGGGCAGAGCGTTATAATCTTGATACCACTCTGATTGAGAAGGCAGAATGGCATCATAATCAATTAGACGGCATTCGGGAAATCAACTATGCAAACGGTCAGAAACAGGCGGTTATTCATTACCGTAACGGTATCATGGAAGGTCCGTATATAACCTTCTTCCCCAGTGGTAAAATACAAAGCAGCGGTCAATGCCATCAAAACCTCAGAGAAGGAAAATGGACCTATTTCTTTGAAAACGGGAAGAAAGATTTCGAACTGATATACCGCCACGGAAAGGTGCAAAATCCTCTTGAGCTTAACCTGCGTCAGCAAAAATTGTTCGATCTGTATGAGAAAAACCGCCACCGGTTCAAAGATCCTGAAGATTACAGAAACGATCCCGAACGGTTTCTACACAAATAATCCAATAATTATTGGCTCTTTATAAAATTGTGTGGGTAAATTAGCGGAATAATTTAAACTATGTGTTTGTTCAATAATAAACGATACATTTA
>JAGHDB010000069.1 GCA_021160155.1 Bacteroidales bacterium
ACACACCGGTCATGATCGATAGTAAAATGTTCTATATCAATACATTCAGCTTTACAATTTAATTCGCAGGCTTTGCAATTTGTACACGAAACCCGGTTGAGCTGTATCCTGAAAAAGCTTTTTCTGCCGGTGAGGCCGAGAAGAGTGCCGACCGGACAGACATAATTACAGAACCAGCGGCCGCGGGTCCAGGAGGTCCAGCCGATAAAAATCAGAAAAGCAAGCGACAGGAATCCGGCCACCCAGTTAAACCCGGTCAGCGGCACGCGTGAGACGGCATAAGAATGAAACCATCCGAGCACGATAGCAATAAGATTCTGTATTCCCATGAGGATCGGGCGGGTTAAATTCGACTGAATACGGGCGAAATTACTATACGGATCCAGCAACAGCAGCATGAAAGAACTACCGGCAAGCAGAAACAGGGTTGTGAGAATCAGGATTCCGTAACGCAGCCATCCGGGGGGATGATGGTAATGGTAGCGGTTCAGGCGACGCCGTTTAACCAGTTGTGCAATATGTATAAAAATATCCTGCAAAATGCCAAGCGGGCAAACAGCAGAGCAGTAAATTCGACCAAACAGTTTGGTGATCAGCAGAATCAGCAGAAATCCGATCACCCCTAATCCGGTAAACTCTAAAAATTTCAATACCGAGGGAACAAACTGGAAAAAGAGGATACCTTGAATGAGCGGCCGGGGCACCAGATTGATATAGTCAACCAGTACCATGAATGTGCTGAAAAAAAACAGGATGGCCAGAACAACTCTGAACCGTTTCAGCTGTTTCCCGGCCATGGATTATGCCACTTTGATGCGGTTGATATTGAGTTTAGTAAGGTCTGATTCACCGAGTCCGAGTTCCGCGGCATAACGTATGTAGCGTATTTCCCCGGGATCTTTCCCGAACAGTTTGGCTGCTGCGGTATCCACGGCCACTATATCATCGCTGATAAGGAGGGATTTCATATTCTTCACATCATCCACTGAAACGCCTTTCGGACCGTGGGCCATCATCACGCGGTAGGCATCCACGATATTCAGATCGGGCTTGCGCCAGGTCGGAAAATCGGCAATACACTGGTTCAGATTGTTCCTGTGCCACCATTGGCGGTCCCAAACGATACCCATCAGGTTTTTCATCGAAATAGTCAGCTTGGATGAATCATGTGATTTCAGCACCGGCACGTTGATGAACACGTCGGATTGCAGAATCAACTCATGCACTTTGGTTTCTTTTAACGATTTACCCTCTTTCACTTCAACCTTCTGGTAATAGCTTTCGGCATTACCCGGTGCCATTACTCCATTGGCCTCTTTCACCGCGCGTTCAATTTCGCTGTTTTTATAGCACTTCTCCCATTTATCGCAGGTATGGTCGAAAACATATACTTTTTTAGCTCCTGCGGCATAGCAGTGCTCAATGATTCGTTTTACCAGGTGTGGATTGGTATTGGCTGCTTTCTCAGGGATAACATCCCATCCTATGTTGGGTTTCACTATTACGGTCTGACCCTTTTTGACATACCGCGACATTCCGCCCAGGGCTTCGATCCCCCGGTCGAACATCACATCCGGCTCCCCGCCCAACACAGCAGCCATATCATATTCATCGGCAGATAGCGGAATTTTGCCATAAAGCAGGCCTTTTCCGTATAGCGGGCCCCATGAACGGTATGTGCCGGCCACCGCACCCGCTGCCAGCGTTTTCATTATAAAGTGTCGTCTTTTCATATTTATCTGATTCTGGATAGGTAAAGGTATGATTTGCAATTGAAAAATCACTCAAATAATAATCCTTCGTAGCTCTGCAGAATATTTTTTCCTGAGTTCTTCGAGTGTTCGCCGTTGTTCGAGCAGTTCCATGATGCTTTGGTATTCATCTGATCCCTGGAGTGTATGTATCTGGTCGTCAATAGCTTTGATCATCCGTTTGACTTTCTTACTGCGTAGTGATCCGAGGGTTTCGGGGATAATTTCTTTCAGCATCTGGTTTTCTACGCGGACGTAAGCGCCGCCGCGGGCGTGTATCCGGCTGATCTGGTAAGTCGGACTCAGCAGATCCACCGCCATACGGCTGATCTCCGGATCCTGGTGATTGATAAAAAAAGACTGGATATGAAAATCCTCCCTGCCCCAGTTTTTTTGAAACTCGATAAACATCTTGCGGTAGGGCTCATTTTCGGGGATCAGTTGATCTCCTTCCATTTCCTGCAAAAAGAAAGAAGCTACTGATACATCGATTTTCTCTTTGGGTTTTTTACCTTCCAGTACATAAAGGATTTGTTCGCCGTAATTAAGCATCAATCGAATCACCTCCCGTTCTTCGGTTTCAAAGCCGGCAGCATCAGGTGCCACTTCCGCAGTTTGTTTGGCCGTTTTTTCACGGAGCTCAATCGGTAAATAATCGCGTCTCCCTCTTCTCTGTTCCCACAACCGCCGGCGCATCCTGGCTGCTTCACTGAACAGGATGGTCTCTTCAACATCCAGCAGTTTACTGCATTCCTGCAGGTACACCGACCGTTCGATCCGGTCGGGGATCACGGCCACCGAGCGCACCACTTCCTGGATCAGTCCGGCCCGTTTTACGGGATCCCGGCCCGCCTCTTCAGATAGCAATCTGGCTTTGAACGTAATGAAATCGGTTTCCTGATCGTGCAGGTACTCCTGCATCTCACTCACCGAATGGCTGTGGGCAAATGAATCGGGATCTTCTCCTTCGGGGAGCAATACCACCCGCACATGCAATCCCTGTTCCAGAATCATATCGATCCCCCGAAGAGATGCTTTGACGCCTGCCGGATCGCCGTCATAGAGGATAGTCACGTTGGGGGTAAAGCGCTTGATCAGCCGGATCTGATCTTCGGTCAATGAGGTGCCCGAACTGGCCACCACATTTTCAATACCGAGCTGGTGCATTGAGAGTACATCCGTATAGCCCTCTACCAGGATGCATTTATCTTCTTTCACTATCGAGCTGCGTGCAAAATAGATCCCGTAAAGGGTGTTGGATTTATGGTATATTTCTGATTCGGGAGAGTTCAGGTATTTCGCTGCTTTAGCCTCGCTTTTCAGGATCCGGCCGCCAAATCCGATTACGCGGCCCGAGAGGCTGTGAATCGGAAAGATAACCCGGCCCGAAAAGCGATCAAACAGCCGGTTGTTTTTCTCAATCCCCAATCCGGTTTTGATCAGGAACTCTTTTTTATATCCGTTTTTAAGTGCCTCACTCACAAAAGCATCCCGCTGTTCAGGTCCATATCCCAATTGAAACTTATCTAAAATATCCTTTCTGAATCCCCGTTCACGAAAATAGGCCAGTCCGACTGCCTGACCCTCTTCCGACTCATTCAGTACCCGGGTATAAAACCGTTGTGCGAACGAGGTAAGCACCATCATCGACTCCCGCTCGTTTTTCTGCTGTACCTGTTCGGGAGTGTCTGCAGTTTCCTCAACCTCAATATGATATTTTGCCGCCAGCCATTTAAGCGCCTCGGGGTATTGCAAGTGCTCATGTTCCATCAGAAAATTCACTGCGTTACCCCCGCGGCCGCAACCGAAGCATTTATAGATCCCCTTTGACGGGCTTACCGTGAAAGAGGGAGTTTTTTCGTTGTGAAAGGGGCACAGTCCGACATAATTCACGCCCCGTTTCTTCAGGCGGACAAACTCACTGATCACCTCCACAATCTCCGTAGCATTGAAAATACGCTCTATCGTCGCATGGTCGATCATGGTACTAAGATAAATAATATAGCTTTCAGTTATCGGTTTCAGGCAATAGTTTTGGGGCTGCAGGATAAGCT
>JAGHDB010000015.1 GCA_021160155.1 Bacteroidales bacterium
ACCTTGGGAAGACGCACTTCCGTCACACATCCGCCTGGCTTACCTGCCTTCTCCCGGTATGGTCAAGTTAAGATTAACCGGAACCGGAACAGATCGTGCCAGGTTATCAAAAGAGATAGAGGAGATAGCCGAACGGCTCAAACCCTACCTGCCCGATGGATTATATGAATCCGAAGAGATCCCATTGGAAAAGGTTATTGGTAAGATGCTGAAAGAGCATCATCTTTCATTGGCTGTTTCCGAAAGCTGTACGGGAGGTTTTTTGGCCCATTTGATGACCCGGTATCCCGGTAGTTCACAGTTTTTTAAGGGTGGAATAGTGGCTTATTCTAATGAGATTAAAGAGCATCTATTGCACGTTGATTCTAAAGTGCTTGAAGTGCATGGTGCAGTGAGTGAGGAGGTGGTCAGACAAATGGCGGAATCGGTCAGACTGCAATTTCATGCTGACTGGGGAATCGGTATTTCCGGAATTGCCGGTCCGGATGGAGGTACTACTCGTAAACCGGTAGGCACAGTGTGGATTGCTGTTAGCAATGATTCAGAAACAACTGCCCGCCTGTTCCATTTCGGAACAGATCGTAACCGGAACATCCTGCGTGCTGCGATGGCTGCAATGAATCTCCTGAGACTACGATTGAGTGATTAAATATCCGGTTATTGGAAAATCATTCACATTCGGCAGTTCATAATGAAACAGACTATTTTTATAAAAAGCTTGAATAATTCAATAAAAATCACGTAATTTGCAAACCATTTTGAATTTAGTGTAGTTGATCGAAGAAAATCGAAAGATATGTCTCGCATTTGTCAAATAACCGGAAAGAGTGTCATGGTAGGAAACCATGTGTCGCACTCGAACAGGCGGGTTAAAAGACGGTTTTATCCAAATCTTTTCACCAAAAAGTTTTACCTCGTTGAAGAAGACCGCTGGGTTACGCTGAAGGTTTCTGCTGCCGGCATCAGAAATATCAACAAAAAAGGCCTTGCAACTTGCCTGAAGGAGGCTAAAGAAAAAGGTTACCTTAAAAATTATTAATCAGGAGGATTAAAATCATGGCTAAGAAAGGTAAAGGCAATCGAATACAGGTTATTCTTGAATGTACCGAACATAAAGATAGCGGACTACCCGGTACTTCAAGATATATTACGGTAAAGAACCGTAAGAATACTCCTGATCGCATGGAGTTAATGAAGTATAATCCCATCATGAAAAAGATGACTCTTCACCGGGAAATTAAATAATTTTGAATCATGGCAAAGAAAGTTGTTGCATCCCTACAATCCGGACAAGGAAATCACTATACGAAAGTGATTAAAATGGTCAAATCCCCCAAGACCGGTGCTTATATCTTTAAAGAGATGATCGTTCATAATGATCATGTTGAGGATTTCTTTAAATTGAAAAAGGAGGGTTAATCCTTCTAAAATATCAGATAATATCAAGCTTTCTCCTCATAAAGGTGAAAGCTTTTTTTATTTTTATAGCCGGTTAGAACACACCGGATCAAATTTCCAGCATTAAATGGGATTATTCAATAAATCAAAAAGAGAGCAAATACCTAAAAGCCTGGATCAGGGACTGGCAAAAACGCGTGAATCGGTCATTAAAAGACTTACCCGGGCGGTTGCCGGAAAAGCGAAAGTGGATGATGAGGTTCTGGATAACCTTGAAGAGGCCCTGATCTCTTCGGATGTAGGGGTGGCTACCACTCTCCGGATAATTGAAAGAATAGAACAGCGCGTAGCTAAAGACAAGTATTTGAATACCAGCGAGTTGAATGATATTCTTAAAGAAGAGATCATGCAATTGCTTACGGAAAGTCAGGCAGTTGATTTGTCAGAATGGACACTTCCGGATGTCAAGGGTCCTTATGTCATTATGGTAGTTGGTGTGAATGGGGTGGGTAAAACAACCACGATCGGTAAACTGGCTTATCAGTTCAATAAGATGGGCAAAGAGGTGATATTGGGAGCAGCAGATACGTTCAGGGCTGCTGCCATTGAACAACTTGAAATATGGGCAAAGCGTGCCGGGGTATCCATGATCAGTCAAAAAATGGGATCTGATCCGGCATCTGTAGCATTTGATACCCTGAAATCCGCCGTGGCCAAAAACGCGGATGTAGTAATCATTGATACGGCCGGCCGGCTTCATAATAAAATAAACCTAATGAATGAGTTGACCAAAATTCATAACGTGATGAAAAAAGTGTTGCCTGAGGCTCCGCATGAAGTTCTGCTTATTCTGGACGGTTCAACCGGACAAAATGCATTTGAGCAGGCCAAACAATTTACGGCAGCGACAGAGGTTACGGCCATGGCTCTGACCAAACTGGATGGGACTGCCAAGGGAGGAGTTGTTCTGGGTATCAGTGACCAGTTTAAAATCCCGGTTAAATATATCGGAATAGGGGAGCGGGTTGAAGACCTCCGGCTTTTTAACCGTAACGATTTTGTAAAAACCCTGTTCAGTTTGAAAGCGTGAGAAAAGTTGACATTATCAATCTCGGTTGCTCTAAAAATCTGGTTGATTCAGAAAATTTGATGACCCAGCTTAGGAGTCAGGGAGTTACTGTGCGAATTGATCCTGAAAGGGTTCAGGCTGACCTGTTGTTAATCAATACTTGTGGTTTTATCGGTGATGCCAAGGAGGAGTCGATCAATACCATCCTACAGGCTATTGAGGCCAGAAGGTCGGGAAGGGTCAGGGAAATTCGCGTGATGGGATGCCTGGTTGAGCGTCATGGATATGAGTTGCAGGAAAATATTCCCGAAATTACTCATTGGTATGGAGTAAATGACGAAAGTAAGATACTGGCCGATCTGGGTTTAAAATTAAACCCGGAAATATTGAATCAGAGGATACACAGTACCCCCGGGCATTATGCCTATCTCAAAGTATCAGAAGGATGCGACCGAAATTGCTCATTCTGTGCCATTCCCATGATCCGTGGCAAACATCACTCGAAATCCATCGGTGAGTTGACTGCTGAAGCATCCTGGCTCGCTGCACAAGGAGTTAAGGAACTGATCCTGATCGCACAGGATTTGACCTATTACGGTTTGGATATTGAAAGAAAACAACTGTTACCTGAACTGGTTAAGCAGCTCGAACAGATTGAAGGGATAGAATGGATTCGACTGCACTATGCCTATCCGGCAAAATTCCCTATGGAGTTACTGAAGGTGATGCGTAATTCTGAAAAGGTTTGTTCTTATCTGGATATCCCCCTACAACATATTGCCGATCCTGTTTTGAAAGCCATGAACAGGGGTATTAATAGTGCTGAAACACGAAAGTTGATTGAAAAAATTCGAAAGGAAGTACCCGGAGTAGCTCTGCGTACCACCTTTCTGGTGGGGTTTCCGGGCGAACGGGATGAGGATTTTAAACAGCTTCTCGGATTCATGTCGGATTACCGTTTTGAACGGGTAGGTGCTTTTGCTTACTCTCACGAAGAGGGTACCCTGGCAGGAGAAACCCTGACGGATTCAATTCCGGATAAGGTGAAACAACAAAGGTTAAAAGAACTGATGGAATTACAGGAGGATATCTCATTGAAATTCAACAAGGGACTGGTCGGACGAACTATTCCGGTTATAATTGACCGTGAAGAGGGAGGTATGATCATCGGCAGAACCCCCTATGATTCTCCTGAGGTGGATCAGGAGGTGATGATCGGTAAAAATGGCCGGGAGTTCGTCGGGGGTACCATTCATCCCATAATCATTACGGATGCAACTGAATATGATCTTTACGGATCTCCAATAATAAATGCAGGGTAATATGCTGGTAACAAAAACAACCATACGTGTCAGGTATGCCGACACCGATCAAATGGGATATGTCTATTATGGCAAATATGCAGAGTATTATGAAGTGGGTCGTACGGAGATGATACGGGGGCTGGGCCTTACTTATGCCGATATGGAGAGTGAAGGGGTGATTATGCCGGTTACGGGGATGGTCATAAAATACCTGAAGGCCGCAAAATATGATGAAGAACTGACCGTTGTAACTACATTGAAAGAGTTACCGACGGCAAGAATAGTTTTCTTTTATGATATTTTTAATGAGGAGGATGAACTGATCAACCAGGGCGAAGTCTCGCTGGTATTTACGGATTTTCATAAACGCAAACCCAGACGTCCTCCCAACAATTTACTACAAGTACTGCAACCCCATTTTAACGAACCAAATAAATAATCATTGTGGTTATGAATCGATTTCTTATCTGGATCCTGTGCCTGATGCTTACCGGACCGCTCATGGGTCAAAAATATACCATCAGTGGTACAGTAGAGGATCAAACAACCGGAGAACGCCTGATCAGCGCCAATGTGTATGACTCCAATTCTCTTCAGGGAGTGATTACCAATGCGTATGGGTTCTATAGTCTGACCCTGCCATCCGGTAAGGTGAGCCTGACATTTTCCTATATCGGTTATAATAAGGTGACCATCAACTTGAACCTGGTTCGTGATACCATGATTCATATGGTCATGAAACCGTCCATTACACTGGATGAGGTGATTATTTCAGGTGAAAAGACAAAATCGGCCGTGCATAGTTCCCAGATGAGCATGACCGAGTTGTCGGCAAATACCATCAAAGGCCTTCCGGTTTTTTTAGGTGAAGTGGATGTTTTAAAGGCTCTTCAGTTACTTCCGGGGGTGCAGTCGGGTAGTGAAGGCACCAGTGGTATTTATGTTCGTGGAGGAGGACCTGACCAGAACCTGATCCTGCTGGATGGCGTACCGGTTTACAATGCCAATCACCTCTTTGGGTTTTTCTCTGTGTTCAATCCGGATGCCATTCAAAATGTAAAACTGATCAAAGGCGGATTCCCGGCTCAATATGGCGGACGCTTGTCATCCGTTCTGGATATCCGGATGAAAGAGGGAAACAATAAACATTTTACGGCTGAAGGAAGTGTAGGTATTGTAGCCTCTAAACTTACTGTTGAGGGACCTGTCTGGAAAGACCATACTTCATTCATTATCTCCGCCAGACGAACTTATGTGGATGCACTTGCACAACCGCTTATTGCCTGGCAGGCTGCACAGAATGATCTGGAGAAACTAAGGGCGGGTTACTATTTTTATGATATGAATGCCAAAATCAACCATCGGTTCTCAGATAAAAGCCGGCTTTATTTAAGCGCATATTCGGGAAGGGATAAGGCCTATATGGCGAATAAAGAGAAATGGGATGACAATTCTTATCAAACTGATGCAGGATTAGGGTGGGGTAATCTGACGGCAGCATTGCGCTGGAATTATGTGATCACACCCAAACTGTTTTCCAATACTACGGTAACCTACAGTAAATACAACTTCCTGACATCCATGAAAGAAGAGGAGCATGAAAAAGAACAACTGTTACATAAATATGCATTCACCTATGACTCGGGGATACGTGACTGGGCCGGTAAAATAGATTTTGATTACCTGCCTGATCCACATCATTCGATAAAATTTGGGGCGAGTCATATCTTTCATTCCTTCAGACCGGGCGTATCTGTTTTTCAGGTTGAGGAACAGCTGATGGATCAGCCGCTGGATACCACTTTTGGCAATAAGCAGATTAATGCAAGAGAGTGGGCGATGTATGCTCAGGATGATTGGCTAATTGGATCAAGGTTGAAAGTGAATGCCGGCTTGCATTTCTCTGGTTTTGCAGTGGATGATTCAACCTATTGGTCGTTGCAGCCGCGTATTTCATTGCGGTTCCTCGTCAATGAAAAACTCTCCGTAAAAGCAGCCTATTCTCATATGACCCAGTATATTCAC
>JAGHDB010000236.1 GCA_021160155.1 Bacteroidales bacterium
ATCCTTCTGTGCCTGGAGAGGACCATACAAAACAGGTAAGAAAAAGATGAACAGAATGAAAATATTGGATCGTTGCATAAGAAGTTTGGAAGTTTAAAAGTTGTTTAGTCAACAAGTTAATATGCTTAATTACTTATAACGTATAAACGGGTGGTTTGTTATGAAGGTGATCAATGAATGGTCAGCTCCACTGTTCTCTTGAATAATTAGGAGCTTCGCGTGTGATAGTGACGTCATGGGGGTGGCTTTCGGTCATCCCGCTGGCGGTAATTCTTACGAAACGGGCCTGTTGCAGTTCTTCAATTGATGAAGCACCGCAATAACCCATGCCGGCTCTTAATCCGCCAACCATTTGATAAATTACTTCAGTGAGTGATCCTTTAAAGGGTACACGTGCCGCAATTCCTTCGGGTACCAATTTCTTGATATCGTCTTCAACATCTTGAAAATACCGATCTTTAGATCCTTTTTGCATGGCTTCTAAAGAGCCCATGCCACGGTAAGATTTGAATTTCCTGCCCTGGTAAATGATGGTTTCCCCGGGTGATTCTTCCGTTCCGGCGAACAGAGAACCGGCCATCACAGAATCTGCTCCGGCGGCAATTGCTTTCACGATGTCACCGGAGTAACGGATACCCCCGTCGGCAATGACCGGGATGCCTTTATTCTTAAGAGCTGCTGCCACATGATAAATGGCTGAAAGTTGCGGAACACCCACTCCGGCGATTACCCGGGTAGTGCAGATTGAACCCGGACCGATTCCGACTTTAATGCCGGAAGCTCCGGCTTCTGTTAAGGCTAAAGCACCTTCGGCAGTCCCTACGTTGCCCACGACAAATTCCATATCAGGAAATTGTTTTTTGGCAATTTTTAGTTTTTCGATAACTCCTTTACTGTGTCCGTGGGCTGTGTCAATCACAATGGCATCCACGTTTGCATTGATCAGAGCATTAATGCGTTCTAAAGTATCTGCTGAGATCCCTACGGCAGCTGCTACTCTCAGTCTCCCGTGCGAATCTTTACAGGCATTGGGCCGGTCACGGGTAATCGTAATATCCTTGTATGTGAGTAATCCAACCAGTTTGAAATCCCGGTCGACAACCGGAAGTTTCTCAATTTTATGTTTCAGAAGAATCTCGGCTGCCTTTTCAAGGTTGGTGGATTCAGTAGTGGTAATCAGATGGTCATTGGTCATGACCTGATTGATTTTAACGTTATCCTCAGGATTAAAACGCAAATCCCGTTTCGTTACAATACCCACCAGTTTATTGGTTTCATCCACTACGGGGATGCCCCCAATCCCGAATTCCTGCATTAGCATTCTGACTTCACCTACACTCTGCCAGGGGTGAATGGTTACAGGATCAAGGATCATTCCGTTTTCAGCTCTTTTAACTGAAATGACCTGGCGAGCCTGCTCCTCAATGGACATATTCTTGTGAATAATACCAATACCCCCTTCACGGGCAATCGCAACCGCCAGTCCTGATTCAGTCACAGTATCCATTGCAGCAGAAATAATGGGTGTATTTAAACGGATAGTCCGGGTAAACTGACTGCTGATGTCCACATCCCTGGGCATAACGCTGGAATAACTCGGGAGTAACAGAACATCATCAAAGGTCAGACCTTCAAAATCAACTTTATCTTTTGAAAAAGACATACCGGTATATTTATGATATGATAAATTTGCGCTAAATTACAAATTTATCAAAGATTTGGAGAGGTATCTCAACATACTGGGCCAATATTGGGGATTCCGCGTATTCAGACCTATGCAGGATGAAATAATCCGTTCGGTCGGGGAGGGTAGGGATACACTGGCTTTACTGCCAACGGGAGGGGGGAAATCTATTACTTACCAGGTGCCTGCTTTGGCAAAGGAAGGTCTTGCCCTGGTGATCACCCCGTTGATTTCATTGATGACCGATCAGGTTGACCGGTTGAAAAAACTTGGAATTAAAGCAGTGGCGATCCATTCGGGTTTATCCCGTTTTGAAGTGGATGTAGCATTGGATAACTGTATTTATGGTGATTACAAATTGCTCTATTTATCTCCGGAAAGACTGGGTACGGAGTTGTTCCTGAGTAGATTGGATAATATTAATGTGAATCTGATTGCGGTGGATGAAGCGCACTGTATCTCGCAATGGGGATATGATTTTCGTCCATCGTATTTACGAATTGCCGAAATTCGTGACCGCTTACCCGGAGTGCCGGTACTGGCGCTCACTGCTACCGCTACTCCGGAGGTGGTAGATGATATCCAGGATAAATTGCGTTTCTCAAAACACAATGTCATACGGCAGACATTTGAGAGAAAAAACCTGGCCTATGTGGTCAGGCAGACAGAAGACAAAGCCTCTTCCCTTTTAAGGATTCTGAACAAACAACAGGGTTCGGGTATAGTCTATGCCAGGAGCAGGAAACGGGTTGAGGAGATTGCTGCTCTTTTATTAAAGAACGGTATTTCAGCCGGATATTATCATGCAGGATTGGATGTTAGGAAGCGAACCGGATTGCAACATGAATGGATGCACGACAAGCTCCGGATTATGGTGGCAACCAATGCATTCGGAATGGGGATTGATAAGGAGAATGTGCGTTTGGTAGTGCATTATGAATTGCCAAATTCACCTGAAGCCTATTTTCAGGAAGCCGGCCGTGCCGGCCGTGACGGGCGAAAAGCTTATGCAGTATTGCTTTATCACCCTTCAGACCATCAGTCACTGGAAAAGGCTCATACACTTCGCTTCCCGGATGTTGAGATGATTCGAAGAGTATACCAGGCTTTGGGTAATTTCTATCAGATTATTCCCGGTTCAGGGAAAGGACAGGCTTTTAATTTTAATCTGAAGGATTTCTGTTCGAAATTCGGGTTTCATACCCTGGCAGCCTATCATGCCCTTAAACATCTTGAAAGAAGTGGCTATATTGAGCTAACCGATGAGATCAATCTTCCTTCAAGGATCCATTTTCGTATCACCCGTGATGACCTCTACAAGTTTCAGGTGGCAAACGATCGTTTTGATGCTGTAATCAGGCTGATACTCAGGACTTACCCGGGGTTATTCTCAGAATTTGGCCGCATTGATGAAGAGACTTTGGCAAAAAAGGCCAAAGTGCGTACCGGACTGATCATTCAGGTACTGGAAAACCTCAGGAATCTTGGAGTTATTTATTATCTGAAACCTCAGAGCAATCCGCAGATTATCTTTACTTCAGAACGCCTCGAAAATCAATCACTGCTGTTCCCTGAAAAATCATATCAGCAACGAAAAGAAGCGGAGAAAAAACGAATGAATGTAATGTGGCATTATGCCTCTTCAGATACCCGTTGCCGGAGTCAGCAATTATTGCTCTATTTTGGAGAGAAAGATCCTTTCCGTTGCGGACAGTGTGATGTGTGTCTGAGAAAACATGAGACCGGCTTGTCACAATATGAGGCTGACAAAATCATACATATTATTTATGAAACGTTGAAGCAAGGTCCTGTGGATCAGCAGGAATTGATTGAGTTGACGCATAGCGATCCTTCGAAAGCTGCCACAATAATAAGTTATTTGACGGATCGGGGTTTTATTGCAATCCGTAAGGGGAAAGTACAGATGATAAACCCTAAAACGGTTCAGGGAGAATTCTTTTAAAAGATTCCTTTAAATTTGCCCGCCTTGAATCTTCTAATGAAAAATGAGATATCCGGCGCATATTGATCGGGAAGCTATCATGAAATTGCCTATGTGCAGTTTCAGGGGGGAGATTGAACTTATTGAACCCCTGCAGGATTGCCGTGCTGCGGTGGATGAGATCTCTAAATTTTCTGTTGTTGGTTTTGATACTGAGACCAAACCTGTTTTTAAACGGGGTGTGCAAAACAAGATCTCCCTGGTACAATTCTCAACCGGTCGTAAAGCTTGGCTTTTTCGATTAAAAAATGCACAGATACCTTTACCTCTCAAACAACTTCTCAAAGAATCCACCATTGAAAAAGTGGGTGTGAGTGTTCAGGATGATATCCATGCACTGGGTTCCTGTTGTTCGGGAGGAAACTATGGGTTTGTCGATTTGCAAAATATGGTGAATCAATATGGTATAGAAGAACTTAGTCTTCGTAAAATGGCTGCTATTGTTCTGAATATCAGAATTTCTAAATCTCAGCAGTTGTCTGATTGGAATGCTCCGGTTCTTTCTGAAGCCCAGATCCGTTATGCGGCGACAGATGCATGGATGGCTTTGATGATTTATCAAAAACTTACTAATGGATCAACTTTCCCTAATGAGCTCTGCCGGAAATGAAACCAGTGAACCATATCGCGCAAAGAAAAGCTGCTTTCCTTGACGAAGTGCAGTTGGTTTTTGGTGTGCAGGGACGAAAGAGCTGCCATAAAACAATCGAATTTATTGAGTCCCGACTGGAAGCTGAAATTGTAGATAAAACCACTCGCGGGGATATCGGTCAGGCTCTTGATATCGCCGGGATTGTACTGACCAATCTTGGCCTTGGACTGACCTCTGTGATGACCGCAATGCTTTTTCAGGTTGTTGATTCTGAAGATATTGATGTGGATCAGATCACTGATCAGTTTGGTGAAGAAATTGGACGGATGTTTAGAGGAATCAGTAAGATTCACCATCTGAATACTTCAAAAACCCGAATACATGCGGATAAATTTATTGAACTGCTGCTGACTATTTCGGATGATATCAGGGTGATTCTGATTAAAACTGCCGAAAGATTATATCGTGTCAGAAATTACCAATTACTGAAAAAGCAGGACCAGGTTCAACTGGCACATGAAGTATCTGATCTTTACGTGCCACTGACGCATCGTTTAGGACTCTATCTGGTCAAAACCGAGTTTGAAGAGTATTCTATGATGTTGCTGCACCCTGTCGCACATCGTGAAATCGAACAAAAATTAAAGGAGAGTAAGAAAGACCGGGAAACCTATATTGCACAATTTATTGATCCGATTCAAAAAAGATTGGATGAAAGCGGCTTTCGATGTACTATTAAAGGACGGTTTAAATCCATCCATTCGATATGGAAAAAGATGCAAAATCAGGGAGTCGCTTTTGATGAGGTTTATGACCTGTTTGCCATCCGGATTATCCTGACTAAACCCTCTGAACATGAGAAAGCCGATTGTTGGCAGGTATATTCTATTGTTACAGATCAGTATCCACCTAATCCGAATCGGTTGAGAGACTGGATTTCAACTCCGAAACCTAATGGGTATGAGTCACTGCATACTACTGTAATCGGACCGGAGGGACGGTGGGTTGAGGTTCAGATACGAACCAAAAGAATGGATAGAATTGCCGAAATGGGGCATGCTGCACATTGGAGATATAAAGAGAACCGTTCCGATTCGTCGGATGAAGATATACTGAAAGTGTTACGTATGGCCCTTGAACAGCAGGATGACGCTGTTTTATCAGGAAACAACCGGGCCAAGCATGAGCTTTACTCTGATCAGATTTATGTGTTCACACCCCAGGGTGACCTGCTTAAATTAAGGAAGGGAGCCACGGTTCTGGATTTTGCTTTTGGCGTACATACCGATGTGGGGTATCATTGCACGGGAGCTAAAATTAACGGACAAATTGTACCTATCCGGCAGCAAATTGTGAATGGAGATATGGTGGAAATACTGACCTCTCCAAACCAAAGGCCCAAAACAGACTGGCTGAATATTGTGGTGACTTCAAAAGCCAGGTCACGCATTAAAAGGATGTTGAGAGAATCGCAGTATGCGGATGCAGATGAAGGGAAGGAGATTCTCAGGCGTAAACTCGAACAGTGGAAAGTCCGTTACAACGTAACTACCATTCATAAATTAGTTAACCGGTTTCACCTGAAAAGTTCATTGGATCTTTATCAGCAAATAGCTGACAATAAATTGGATCTGAGTTCTTTAAGAACATATCTAAAGCAAAAGGATCCGGCTGAATACCTGAAGGAGAAATCATTTGTTTCCCGTTCGATTGAAGGATTCAGTAAAACAATTAAGGGTCAGGAGGATTACCTGGTGATCGATGAAGCAGTGCAGCAGGTAGATTATAAACTGGCTAAATGTTGTAACCCGATCTTCGGAGATGAAGTGTTTGGTTTTGTAACCGTGAAGGACGGGGTCAAAATTCACCGTACCAGCTGTCCGAATGCCCCTCAAATGTTTCAGCGATATCCTTACCGGATCGTGAAGGTGAGTTGGACCTCAACCCATTCGGATACTGCTGAATACACTGTGAATATCAGAGTATCGGGATTGGATGATATTGGTATAGTCAATCAAATCAGCAAGGTTATCTCATCTGATCTTAAGGTAATGATGCGGGCTATGCATATTTCATCCAGGGATGGAATGTTTGTGGGAATTCTTACATTAGTGGTTTCTGACAGATCTCACTTAGAGACGATTATGGCAAGAGTCAAGAAAGTTAAAGGGGTACTTACGGTTAAACGCTCAGAAGAGACTGCATGATGAATGAAACAGACGTATCTGTTATTGCCCGCCGGTTAAATTTACAGGAGTGGCAGGTTAGAAACTCACTTTACCTGTTTGAGCAGGGAGCTACCGTCCCGTTTGTCAGTCGCTACCGCAAAGAAAAAACAGGAACTCTGGATGAAATACAACTTTTTGAAATAGAGAAATTATCCGTTAAACTCACTGAACTCAACGCCCGGCGTCAAACCATTCTTGAAACCATCCGTTCGCAGAAAAAACTGACCCCTGAACTCGAGGAGCAGATTAATAAAGCAGACACTTTAACCCTGCTTGAAGATCTTTATCTGCCATATAAGCCCAAGCGAAAAACAAGAGCTTCCATTGCCAGGTCGTTGGGACTTGAACCGCTGGCCCGGATGATAATGGGCCAGAATATTCCGGATCTGGAACATCGGGCGGAAGACTTTTTAAATGATCAGGTGAAAAGTGCCGAAGAGGCATTGGCCGGAGCCCGTGATATAGCAGCCGAATGGATCAATGAAAATCGCCAGGTAAGAGAATGCATCAGGAGATTATTTGAACGTGAAGCAATAATCCGCTCAAAGATAATCAGGGGAAAAGAGGACGAAGGGCGTAAGTATGTGAATTATTTTGATTCTTCCGAAAATCTTAACAAATGTCCGTCACACCGCTTACTGGCCATGCTTCGGGGAGAACGTGAAAAATTATTACACCTCTCGATTGAACCGGATGAAGAAAAGGCGGTACGGTTAATAGAAGAGATGGTCATTCATCGTAATTCCGCATCCGCAGTACAGCTTCAAATAGCCATTCCGGATGCCTATAAAAGGTTACTCAAACCATCTATTGAAAATGAATATCGTGCTATTTACAAGGAGAAAGCTGATGAAGCTGCCATTTCTGTATTTGCAGAAAACCTGCGACAATTATTGTTAATGCCGCCGCTTGGCCAGAAAAGCATTCTGGCTATTGATCCGGGATACCGGACCGGCTGTAAAATTGTCTGCCTTGATCCTCAGGGACAACTGGTGCATAATGAAACTGTTTATCCCCATCCGCCGCAAAGAGAGGTGGGCCCGGCGGCACGTAAAATTA
>JAGHDB010000028.1 GCA_021160155.1 Bacteroidales bacterium
GAAATTGCCCCCGAAGGAAACCAGCCGATTGCACAATCCGGAAAAACAATTGCCAGAACGGAAATACTTCCACCGGGAAAGGTGAAAGTGATTGAATTTACACCTTTGAATAAAATGGTTCTGAACAATAACTGAAAAAATTCAAACTATGAAGAAGAGATTTGAAGTATCAGCCGTCTTCGTTTTGTTTTTACAAATTCACGTTCTGATTGCTCAGACGCCAGTAAATATTTCCAATGGTTTGGTAATAAAGAATGACCGCGTCAGCTTTGAATTTGAGTCGCAAAATATGGGGCTTGCCTCAATGAAAGACCTTCTGACAAATCATGAACATATTCAAGCGGTGGATGGGAAACATCTGCTTTGGGAAATAGCATTTGCAAAAGGAAATCAAATCTATACGATTACCAACAATTATAAACCCTGCTCTTATGCATCTGTGGAGAAACTGCCCGACGGTACCATCAGAGCAAAGATGGAATGGAATCGCTTGCGGTGGTGGGAGGAAGATGATGCCGTTTCAGTGACGGCAACGGTGGAATTGCCAAAAGATACTGGTATTGCCAGGTGGAGAATATTCGTTGAAAATAACAGTAATTACTGGGGCTTATGGTCGGTTCTGTATCCAATTGTGAATGGTTTTCCGGAATCCGGAAAGTATGATATTGCCCGTCCTTCCTTCGCCAGGGGAGGAGAGCTGATCAGGTCATGCGAACAAAAACTCAGCGGCCGTTATCCGGGAGGCGCCTGGCCCATGCAGATGGTCTCGTTCGATACGGATGGCAACAGTGTTTACCTTGCCGGTATGGATGGCGAGGCCAGGGCGAAAGACTTTATTGTAGAACCTATCAAAGGACTTGATAGTCAAAGATATCCTATACTTTTTTCCGGAAGAAGACACAGGAAGTTTGTGCCAGAACCCGGTGAAAGAGTATATATCATTCATTATCCCGACGACATGGGGGTGCAGGGATCTGATTATCCGGATCCTTACCCAGTTGCATTTGGGATACATCAGGGAGGCTGGACCCAGGCAGCGAGAATTTATAGATCATGGGCACTAAAACAAAGATGGACACAAAAGGGACCACTCTCAAACCGTATAGACGTACCTGAAAGTATCATAAGAATCGGAGTTTGGATTCGGGATAACTGGATCTGGAACGATGCTGCAGGAACCCCCGGGGAAATGGACAAACCTTTACTGGAAGCCGCAAAAACGCTGGATGTACCGGTAGGATTACATTGGTACAGGTGGCATACTCCTCCCTTCGACAACTTGTATCCTCATTACCTGCCGGCAAAGGAGGGATTTAAAGAAAGGGTCGCCGAACTGGAGCATAATAATATTCTCGTTATGCCCTATATCAACGGATCCAGTGTGGATATGAACATTGCAGACTTTGATAAATTCGAGCCATATGCAGTGAAAGATGAAGCCGGAGGATTGCGGCTTCATTATTACTCCGACAAATCCGGCCGGTTAGTCTCCATGTGCGGGAACCAGGCTCCATGGCAGGATGTAATTGAATCACTCACCGATATTATTAGAAAACAATATGGTATAAACGGGATTTATATTGACCAGGTATCGGGGCTTTATCACGAGCTGTGCTTTGATAAATCCCATCTGCATCCACTTGGCGGAGGATCATACTGGGCCCGCGGAAACCGGGTACTACTTGGAAAAGTAAAAAATGTAGCACTTAAAAATGGCGGTAATATGGTTGTCACATCAGAAGGTGCCACTGAAGTTTTTTTAGATCTTGTTGACGCTAACCTCTTATGGTCTCAACCTTCCGAGAGAGAAATCCCATTGGAGCAAATGGTTTATTCGGGGTATGCCATCTTTTTCGGAAGTCCCTGTGACTATACAAAAAGTGAGAACTACTTCAGATATGCTCAGGGTAAGACCTTAATAGACGGACGACAAAACGGATGGATGGATCTGGGATTATTTAAACCTGAATACGAAAGAAAGGTTGCTTATTTAAAGCAATGCGGAAAATACCGGGTAAATACGGTTAAATACCTGGTATATGGCCAGCTTCTTGACCCTGTCCTTCCCACAGGAGAAATTGAAACATTTCAGGATGATGGCTTGGGATGGGGAATGTATGAGAAACAGCGATTAGCAGAATTGCCGGCGGCTGAAGCAAGACTGTGGAAATCAGAGGAAGGAACGCTTGCAATATTTTTTGCCAATTATGTCAATCGGCTAATCAAATTTCCTTACAAAATTAACCCTGGCGATTATGGATTACCAGATGGCAAATGGAAAATAAAAGAGATCAAAGAAAGATCTTCAAAAATAATCGGTGAATTTAGCAATATGGTTAACCGGTCCGAAATTTTAGAGCCGGGTAGCATTAAAGTGATAGAACTGGTCCCTTTAAAATAAATAATCCGTTTTGTTATGATAACTTTTAATTCAAATCAACAACCTGGTTACAGCATGCTGATATTATCAGCGCTAATCATGAGCTTTGCAGGCTGTCACAAGATGGCAGAAAATCATAAGAAACCAAACATTCTGGTATTAGTTGCCGACGATCAAAGATGGGATCAGCTTAGTTATGCAGATCATCCAATCATTCCTGAGTTAAAAACCCCGAACATGGACAGGCTTGCCCGTGAAGGGATTTATTTCAGAAATGCATTTGTCACAACTCCTATTTGTTCTGTTTCAAGGGCATGTATAACCACCGGGATGTATGGAAGCACACATGGCATGAACCATTTTAAAACATCTTTGAAACCTGAAATCATAAGTAAAAGCTATCCCGCAATATTGCATGATAACGGGTACAGAACAGGGATGCTCGGTAAATGGGGAATGGGTACGGA
>JAGHDB010000264.1 GCA_021160155.1 Bacteroidales bacterium
TACCTGGAGGAAAGAAATATTTACTATAAAAAGAGTGTTAAAATTCATACTTTCACCCAATAATTTACCATATGATCCACGCAGTGAGGAAAATCACTTTCTTTCGTCTCTTTTTGGGATGGGTTTTAATGGTTCCGCTGGTGGCTAACGGACAGGCATTGCCGAAATTAAGTTTGGGGGTTGCCGTGGGAGGAAGCGGATTGCTTGGCCCGGAGTTTCAGTACCGGCCAACCAGACATTTGGCCTTTGATATTGGAATTTATGGCCGGACTGTTCACTCCAATGTTTTTGAACCCCATTGGTACCTGGGTCCGGCGGCTGACTTTGATTTGTCGGTATTCATCCTGCATCATGATAAACCTGAAAAAAACAAAAAAATTTATAACGGCCTGTATCTTAAAGGAGGGATTGGTTTAAGTGTTCTTCAGGAGTATATGGCAGGTTTTGGTTGGGTCAGGGAAATACATTTGGTAAATCATCCGGGGCGTTTTATCCAGATGCAGATTGGTCCTTCTATCCGGCATCGCGTTGAAACATATTTAAATACAAGGTATCCTCCGGGTTATCAGGAACAATCTCAGGAATGGTATTCTGCGATGATATATGCCAGATTTATCTGGTTCTTCGTACTGAGTAAAGATACATGATCAATCGCAACCTGCTGTCCGGCCTGTTTTGTTAATCCTTCTTTTAGTACTTTTCCGGGAGTACTAAACAAGCTTAATCTTTTTCGACCTATGACTAAACGAATACTGCTGACGGTTTTGTTTCTCTGCACATCAATTATTTTTTCTGAGGCACAGATAAGGCATGTTAAAACCAGGCTCTCTTTCAGGATTAAAATTCCCGATTCGCTGGCCCCTGAACCGGTCACGGGAAGAATGTTTGTAATCATTGCCAAAACCAACCGGCCTGAACCCAGGTTTCAGGTTGGAAGGACCGGCACCCCGTTCTGGGGGGTGGATGTAATGGATTTGAAAGCTGGAGAAAAGGCCGTTATAACCAAAGAACAGATCGGTTCTCCTCTTGAAAGCATCGCAGAAATACCGCCGGGCAATTATTATATCCAGGCGGTATTTAACCGTTATACCCGGTTTGAAAGAGCAGACGGCCATGTGGTATGGCTGCACCAGGATCAATGGGAGGGACAAAACTGGAAAAGATCGCCCGGCAACCTGTACAGTGAAGTACAACGGATATATATTGATCCGGCCACCACCAGTAAGATCGAACTAACCGTTACGCATATAATTCCACCTGTAAAAGTTCCGGCAGATACGAAATATGTCAAACGGATAAAAATCAAAAGTAAAATACTCAGTGAATTCTGGGGGCAACCTATATATCTGGGTGCTACCATCCTGTTGCCCAAAGGATATGATACTCATCCAAATATTTTCTATCCGACTGTGTATCAGCATGGTCATTTTTCTCTCAGTGCCCCCTTCGGATTTGGATGGGGAAGATCGCTGGATTCGTTATGGAAAGGGTTGAATTTTCCACGGTTTATTGCGGTTAAAATCCAGCATCCCTGTCCCTATTTCGATGATTCATATGCCGTGAATTCCCCGGCTGTAGGACCGTACGGGGATGCGATCCACCGGGAGCTAATCCCTGAAATCGAGAAACGGTTCCGGTGTATCCGGGAATCCTACGCACGGGTGCTGACCGGCGGATCCACCGGTGGATGGATCTCATTTGCCCTGCAGGTACTCCACCCCCGGTTTTACGGCGGTACCTGGTCATTCGCACCGGATCCGCTGCATTTTAATAATGTGGAAGGGATCAATATTTATGAGGATAAAAATGCGTTTTACAAAATCCATGAATGGCGTAAAGTGCCGATACCCAATACACTTATACCATCAACCGGGATGATATGGCTGACGTCAAAACAAAGGAATTATTATGAACTGGCTAACGGGACAAAAGGCCGGTCGGGATGCCAACTCGATATCTGGTCGGCTGTTTTTGGTCCCCTGGGAGATGACGGATATTTTAAGCCGTTATTCAATAAAGTTACCGGCGATATTGATCCCGGCATAGTACCGTACTGGGCTGACCATTATGATATGCGAAACTACCTCGAACATCACTGGAAAACCATCGGTCCGGATTTGGTGGGAAAATTACATGTATTCTGTGGCGACCGGGATCATTTTCAGCTTAATTTCGGCACCTATGCTACGGAAAAGTTTCTTGAGACAACAAGAGATCCTTACTACGCCGGCTCATTTACATACGGGGCAAGAGAGGGGCACGGGTTTCGCCCCATGTCAACCGAACAGTTGCTGCGCATGATGGCGCAGCATATCCTGAAAAATACCCCGCCGGGCAAACCGAAAGATTGGATGTACTAAAAAACCGGCAGAAAAAGAAAATCGAAACTTTACACATTGCTTCATAAAACCAAACTATCATGCGCAAAAGAGTATCCATCCCGATTGTATTATTCCTGGTTGTTTCACGCTTTGTAAATCTGAATGCCCAGGAGCAAAAAAAAGTACTGACACTGGATGACTATCCCAGGTGAAGTCGCATCAATTCAACCGGCTTATCCGTTAACGGAGAGTGGATGACTTACGCCTATCAGCCCAACGAAGGGGATGATACGCTTTATATTAAGAACCTGAAAACCCATGAGGTTATTAATGAACCTTACTGCAGTAATCCTGAATTTTCTGAAAACGCTGAATGGGTGGCCTTCTATCACAATCTGAAAGAGAAAGAGGTTAAAAAACTGAAAAAAAGCAAGAAACCGGTTACCCGCAAAGCTGTGCTGATGAAATGCTCTTCCGATCCGAACGGGGGACCAAAGGTACTGCTCTGGCTGTTTTGAAAGGCTATAAACCCGATACGCTGGCCCAAAGGATCAATAAACTGGTTGTGGTGACTGCCTTAAATGGCCGGCCGCAAAAAAGAATCTTCAACGCTGAAGACCTGGCCGGTTTTCCCGGAGGAGATGTCATTAGTGAATCGGGATCCATCCGGTTTAGCCTGGATAACCAGCGAATAGTGCTGAGTATCAAGAAACAATCAAAAGTGATAAAAGCCAGTAAAGATACCATCGCCAATGTGGATGTATGGCACTGGAATGATGAAGAGATACAATCTGTTCAGATGGTCAGGATCTCACGTGAAAAAAGAAAAACATATACCGGGATACTGCATCTGAATGACTCCCGTTTTGTGCAGCTTTCAAGCGACAACCTCCGGTATGTCAGTCTCAACCGCAATCTGAACCGGGCGGTTGGAGCGGATCCGAAACCCTATATTAACGATATCAACTGGGGTGGCGGTTTCAGTGATTACTACCTGGTAAATGCCCGGACAGGTGAGAAAACCCTGATCGAAAAAAAGATCGGACGCAGTATGGGCCTCTCACCTGACGGCAGTTATTTTCTTTTTTTCAAGGATAAAAACTTTCACCTGTATGACCTGGATACAAGAAAAATGACCAATCTGACAGCAGGTATGGATGTTAGCTTTTTCAATCAGGAGGAGGACCATCCTTATGAAAATCCATCATACGGTTTAGCCGGATGGACCGATGACCGGCAATCGGTAATCCTCAATCACAAGTATGACTTATGGATAGTATCTGTTGATGGATCAGGCGGATATAATCTTACCGGTAAGTACGGATCGGCAAAAGAAATCCGTTTCAGACTGATACGATTAACGGATGAACCGTATATCCATTTAGAGAAAGACATTTACTTATCGGCTTATGGCGAGTGGACCAAAAAATCAGGTTATTTTCTGTTAAGAAAAGGTAAAGAACCCAAACAACTTGTTTTTGCCGATGCCAGTTTTGGAAGGCTTCGCAAAGCACGTGAAGCCGGCCGGTTTTTGTTTACCCGTCAGACTTTTGTCGATTTTCCCGATTACTATACCTCTGATCTCAAGTTTAAAAAGATAGTCAGGCAGACCGATGCCAATCCGCAGCAGGCTGAATATAAATGGGGGAGACGTATATTGATCGATTTCAAAAACAGTCGTGGCGATAAGCTGGCGGCAACATTAACACTACCTGCTGATTATCAGCCGGGTAAGAAATATCCGATGCTGGTTTACTTCTACGAAAAAATGTCGCAGCGGCATCACAGCTATTCGATGCCTACCTACGATGACCGCCCGCATATGTCAACCTATGCGAGCGACGGATACCTGGTGCTGATGCCTGATATAAAATACTACGTGGGGCAACCGGGTTGGTGTGCGGTGGATTGCATCACATCGGCTGTTAAAAAGGTGATCGACCTGGGATATGCCGATCCGGCCCGGATCGGATTACAGGGTCATAGCTGGGGAGGGTATCAATCTTCATTCATCCTCACACAAACCGATATGTTTGCCTGCGTGGTCACCGGGGCACCGGTCACCAACCTGACCAGTATGTATGACATCCTCTATAAAAACTCCGGTACCAACAACCATGGGATCTTTGAGCGCGGACAGGTAAGAATGGGTAAAGGAATGTTTGAGGATATGGATAATTATATTGCACAGTCGCCGGTGCAGCAGGCATCTCATATTACCACTCCCTTCATGATCCTTCAGGGAACCAAAGACGGGGCAGTTGATTGGAACCAGGGGCTTGAATTGTATAATGCGGCCAGAAGACTGGGTAAGAAAGTCATCCTCCTTTCATACCCCGGTGAAAATCACCATCTTGCGAATAGAAATAATCAAAAGGATTTTCAGCTCCGGATGAAACAGTTTTCCGATCATTATCTGAAGGGGACCACAGCGCCCGACTGGATGGTAAAGGGTGTTAAATTTGTGGATAAACCCTATGAAAATGCGAAATAAGAAGAGAGGGATGTGATGTATAATACTCCCTGAAAACAGGACCACCGGTTATGTTTAACATAAACAATTTAATTTACCAATATGAAAAAGACGAGAAAGAAGCACAGTGCAGCGTTTAAAGCCCAGGTAGCCATAGAGGCAATCAATTTTTTTTCCTTAAAAAAACTAATAAAAAACCTTGCACTTAAGCAAATTAGTTAATTGCTATTTTTTAGAAACCTTGAATATGATATATTTTATCCCAACTTTGATAAACCGAGAAATATAATTCTTTTGAATTTGGTAAATAGATAACCGACCAGGTTGTTCCATCTTGCGATACATCCTTAAGGACTTGCATACCTTCATTCCAATTAAGATTACCATTAGTTTTATCAAGTAATGTTGATATAGTATCATATCGCCGGCATTTTTTTCGTAGTAGGGTATCAGGAACATCACTGATCACATTGTTAGTCATTACCTGCCAATTTTTAGCTGAATAACTCTTTTCCCATTCATTATCCAGATATTCCAGAATCACAGATTTACCACTGGCATCACTAACAAAAAAATGACAATTAATTTGAGTTAGGGAAAGATCAAATGGGATATAATTCTCAACCAACTTAATCGCTTCATCAACAGTTTTTGAATGATCAAGTAGCTTACGAACTATATAGCCTATAAATAATGATTCTTTCCCTTCTTTAGGAGATACCTTAACCGAAATATTGATACCTGTTACCATGGCACATAAACCATGCTCATTCATACCATCATAAGCATAGAAGGGCGCAATCAGCAGTTTCTTACCAAAAGGAGTCTTTGCCATATCGCTCAAATCAAGATTCATAGGAAAACCCATGTCAATTGCTCTTGAAAAAGAAATAGATGCATAACCATCGTCGGGTTTGTAATGGCTAACAATAATTGAACCCACGTTCTGGTTATCCCAGTTTCGCCCTATAACAACTCCATTTTCTTTTGTTGTTGTTGAAAATATGCTGCAAAAGCGCCAGGTTTGATCCATCCAAGGATAATCAATTAATTTTTGGTTCTCTATTTGGAACAGTCTGTCAAGGTTACCATAATGAGTTATCAGGTAAAGTCCACCGGTAGCATACTGTTCGCTTATATCGCGAACTTTTACAATACTCTTTAGAGTTTTCTCATGGTCAGTACCGGTTCCTTGAATTTTAGCAAAATTTACATCAATTTCCTGTACTTTATGAGCGTCATCTTTTCTCCCCTTACTTAAAACCAGTGGGAAAGATTGACCGCCTTGTTTAAATGTTCCAACAAAAGCATTCTCCTTATTCAAAGTTGCTTCATACTGAATACCAGCATCTGTTATTTCAAATTTTAAAATAGAATTTTCATAACTTATAGTAGTTACAGGGATTCCTATTGCTCCTTGTTTTGGAACATCCATTGTAGCGCTAAGCTCATCTCCGGTTTTGGTAATATTAATTGATAATCCCAAATCTGTTCCATCAACTTTCAATACTCCATTCCATTTACCTGAAATATCCTGGGCATAAATCGATATATTTATTAAAGTTGCTATTGCTATTATTACAATTTTTTTCATAGGCTATCTTCCTATTTATTTTAAATGATTGTCAGTAATTGACGGTCTCTTAATAACCGTGAAAATCCGTGTTATTATATAAATAATTGAGTTTTACTTTCTTCTGCATCAGCAAGAAATGTGCCAACACCGCAAATTGTCATATGAGGATAATCTATCATTTCATCTTTATTAAATCCCATAAGATTCATTGTCATCTCACAAATATTGATTTCAACACCAAGTTCTCCTGCAGTTTTGAACATTTCTTCAAGAGAAGCAATATTCTTCTTTTTCATTAATGACTTCATCATTGAAGTACCAATCCCACCCATATTCATTTTAGAAAGTTTAACTTTTGTGCTACCTTTTGGCAACATAAAACCAAACATTTTAGACATTAAATTTTTTCCTTTACCTTTTTTCTTAATATCTCTTAAGGCTGCAGTGGCCCAAAATGTAAAGAACAATTTTACTTTTGTATCCATTGCTGTGGCTCCAGTAGCTATAATTAATGCTGCTAGTAACTTATCAAGGTTCCCTGAAAAAACAACAATAGTCATTTGGTCTTTTGTTCCTTTTTCTAAGTTTTCAACTTTTTTTTGCAATTCCTGAATTTGTTTTTCAATTTCAATACTCATAATGCATTATTTTTTAATTTCAAATTATTGCCAACGGCAGTCTCACGCCAAAGGCGGACAAGCTATCTAA
>JAGHDB010000038.1 GCA_021160155.1 Bacteroidales bacterium
ATTTTTGACACCTATAATTAAATGATTATGAATATAGATCAGATCATTATCAACTTGGAGAAACAGCATCCGGGAGAAGTAGAATATTTTCAAGCTGTTCGTGAGGTACTGGAGTCGATTCAGGAAATTTATAACCAAAATCCGCAATTTGAATCTGCCAGTATTATTGAACGTATGGTAGAACCTGACCGGGTGTTGATTTTTAAAGTCCCCTGGGTGGATGACCGGGGACAGGTGCAGGTGAATCTGGGATACCGGATTCAGTTTAATAACGCTATTGGTCCTTACAAGGGAGGGCTCCGTTTTCATCCGAGTGTTAATTTAAGTATCCTGAAATTTTTAGGGTTTGAACAGATTTTTAAAAACGCACTAACTACCCTTCCGATGGGAGGAGCCAAAGGAGGCTCGGATTTTAATCCCAAAGGTAAATCAGACGGGGAGATCATGCGGTTTAGTCAGGCATTTATGCTGGAATTATGGAAACTGATCGGGCCTGAAACGGATGTGCCCGCGGGGGATATTGGAGTTGGAGCACGAGAGATCGGCTTTTTATACGGGATGTACCGCAAACTGGCCCGTGAGAATACCGGCGTGCTTACCGGTAAAGGACGCGGTTGGGGAGGTTCTTTAATCCGCCCTGAAGCCACCGGTTTCGGAAATGTCTATTTTGCCAATGAAATGTTGAAAACCAAAGGCGAAGGGTTCTCAGGTAAAAAAGTGGCTGTATCCGGTTTCGGAAATGTGGCCTGGGGCGCAGTACAAAAAGCTACCGAACTGGGTGCCAAAGTGGTTACACTTTCAGGCCCTGATGGCTATATTTATGATCCGGATGGCGTTTCGGGAGATAAAATTGATTTTATGCTTGAATTGAGAGCATCTAATAATGATGTGGTGCAACCTTATGCTACTGAATTCGGGGTGGAATTTCATCCGGGAAAACATCCATGGGAGGTTCCGTGTGATATTGCTTTGCCCTGTGCTACGCAGAATGAACTGGATCAGAGTGATGCTAAACATTTGATTGATAATGGCTGCATCTGTGTTTGTGAAGGCGCTAATATGCCTTCCACACCCGAAGCTGTTGAGATGCTACAGCAATCCGGTATGCTGTTTGCTCCGGGTAAAGCTGCAAATGCCGGAGGGGTAGCTACATCCGGACTGGAAATGACACAAAATGCGATGAAGATTAGTTGGACCGCTGCCGAAGTGGATAAACACCTGCACGGCATCATGAAAGATATTCATCAGCAATGTGAATATTATGGCCGGGTGAATGACCAGTACGTGGATTATGTAAAAGGGGCCAATATTGCCGGTTTTTTGAAAGTGGCTAATGCCATGATAGATCAGGGAGTAATCTGAGCACTCATCACCTCAACCGACCGGTCTACTTTTTTCACTAATCCCTGTAACACATTACCCGGTCCTACTTCAATGAATCTGCCGGCTCCGTCATGCAGCATATTTTGCACTGTTTGAGTCCATTTAACCGGATGAGTTAACTGGGCGATCAAATTTTGACGAATGACGGATGGATCGGTGGAGGGTTGTGCAGGTACGTTTTGGTAGATACTGCAACGGGGAGGTTGCACAGGAGCCTCGGCAATAGCCTGTTCGAGTTCTTTACGGGCCGGCTCCATCAGAGGAGAATGGAAAGCTCCGCCAACCTGAAGTTTAATGACTCTCCTGGCTCCGGCTTCCTGTAACTTTGAAATGGCCAGATCTATCCCTTCAAATGTACCCGAGATTACCACCTGCCCCAAGGTATTGTAATTGGCTGGTACCACAATCTCATCCACCTTGCTGCAGATCTTTTCAACCACCTCATTTTCAAGTCCTAATACAGCAGCCATTGTAGAGGGCCGGATCTCGCAGGCCTTTTGCATGGCCAATGCACGTTTATAAACCAGAATTAATCCGTCTTCAAAATTAAGTGCTCCCGCTGCGGTTAATGCAGAGAATTCACCCAGACTGTGACCGGCAATCATATCGGGAGAGAACCGGTTTCCCAGCACTTTTGCCAGGATTACCGAGTGAAGAAAAATCGCAGGTTGGGTTACTTTAGTCTGCCGGAGATCTTCATCACTTCCGCTGAACATGATATCCGAAATCGAAAAACCTAAAATCCGGTTGGCTTCATCAAACATGCTCCGGGCAGTTTCCGATTGATCGAATAAATCTTTACCCATACCCGGATATTGTGCTCCCTGTCCGGGAAATACATAAGCAATTTTCATGATACGGGGTTTAATTAATGCAGGTTGGCATTCAACAAATGGATGAACTCTTCTCGTGTTGCCGATTTGAGAAATGCCCCGGTAAAATCTGATGTGGTAGTTACCGAGTTCTGTTTTTGGACACCTCTCATCTGCATACACATATGCTGGGCTTCAATTACTACGGCAACACCCAGCGGATGAAGCGTGTCATGAATGCAATCCCTGATTTGAGTGGTCAATCTTTCCTGAACCTGAAGCCTTCGTGAATAAGCTTCAACCACCCGGGCAATTTTACTTAACCCGGTGATATAACCATTCGGGATGTATGCTACATGAGCTTTACCGAAAAAAGGCAACAGATGATGCTCACACAAAGAATATATCTCAATGTTTTTCACTAATACCATCTGGCGGTAATCTTCAGCAAACATGGCGGATCTGAGAATCTCAACCGGATCCATCTCGTAGCCCTGGGTTAAAAATTGCATGGCTTTGGCAACCCTTAGAGGTGTTTTAAGTAATCCGTCGCGATCCGGATCTTCACCGATCAGGCCCAGAACCGAACGGTAATGCTCTGCCAGTTTATCTGTTATGTGATCATCATATCGGTCAATTCGCTGATAACCGTTTTCGTTATTTTCGTGTAATGAAAATTCCATATCGAGTCATTGCGTAAAATTACGACAAAGTAACATTAAAAAATGTTTAAAAAGGATAACTTTCGTCAGCTTTACTGCTTATGAAACAGTTGTTAATTGTCTCCACGTTTGCTGAAGTGAATTTCCTGCCGGATCTTTTCCGGGATTTTAACCCGCCTGTTACGGGTAAGGTGATATCGCTGTATCAGGATTCGGATACTTCGCTGGATTTGCTGATTTCGGGGATAGGGATGCCTTCAACGATTTTTCATCTGACGCGGGCCCAGCTCATCAATCAGTATCACCGGATCATTCAAATGGGTTTGTGCGGGTCGTTTAACCCGGTTTATGCACCCGGACAATTGGTTTGGGTTAAAGAAGATCGCTTTGCTGATCTGGGGATTGATGACCGGGGGCTGTTCAAAACACTCGAAGAGGGCCTCCCCGGAAAGTTAGGCTCGGATCCGTGGCTCTCTGAATGGATCTCCGGTGCTGCTCCTGAAGATTCTTCCGTTACCGGAGTACGGGGAATTACGGTTAATACCGCCACAGGTTCTGAAAAGAGAATCAAACAACTGATCAATCAATTTCATCCGGATATTGAAACCATGGAAGGAGCCGCTGCATTATATATCGGTAGGCAACTGCATGTATCTGTAGTACAGATTAGAACCGTATCCAATTATGTCACACAAAGAGACCGTACCTCCTGGAATATTTCCCTGGCACGGAAGAGTCTTTTCGGATGGTTCAAAGAAAACCTTAAACCTTAACTTATACCAAAAATCCAATATTTTCTATGCCTCTATCTCTTGCTTTTAGTCCGTGCCCAAATGACACGTTCATTTTTGAAGCCTTGATTAACAGACGGATCGATACGGAAGATTTGATTTTTATACCATATTTAGAGGATGTTGAAGCTCTGAATGATCATGCATTTGAGGGACGGTATGATGTAACAAAAATATCCTTTCACGCCTGGTTGAAAGTGGCTGACCGGTATCAGATTCTCAATTCCGGAGGTGCGCTGGGGCGGGGTAACGGTCCGCTGCTGGTTGCCCGGAACGGATTTAATCCTGAAAAGATCAACGGAGCAATTATTGCCATACCCGGCGAACATACCACTGCCAACCTGTTGCTTTCGCTGGCTTATCCGGAGGCGGTTCATAAAAAGGCGATGTTGTTTTCGGATATCATTCATGCGGTTCGTTCGGGGGAAGTGGATGCCGGCGTGCTGATTCACGAAACCCGTTTTACTTACCGGGAGCGGCAACTCGATTTGATCGCCGATCTGGGAACCTATTGGGAAACCCTGACCGGTCATGCGATCCCTTTGGGAGGAATTGCGGTCAAACGCTCACTGCCGGTGAACCGGCGTCAGCAGATCGATCGATTGATCCGGTTGAGTCTTTCTTATGCCATGGAACACCCTGAGGCCGGTTGGCTCTACATCACTCGCCATGCACAAGAGATTCAGCCGGATGTAATCCGGGCCCATATCTCTACTTTTGTGAATGATTATTCTTTAGATCTGGGCCGGGAGGGGCGGGCGGCTATTCAGGAGTTGATACGCCGGGCACTCAGAGCCGGCTTGATCCGTAAAGCACCGGCTAATCCGGTACTTGAATTAATCTCTGAATAAATTATCTGTTTATGATCCGGTGTATCAATTACGTTACTTTTTCCGACTAATAATAACTTCTTTTAAAGCCAGTAAGGTTTTTTGCAGATAGGGTTCACCGGTTTGCTTTAGCATACACCGCCCGCCGGGCTGCTATCCATTGGCTCAGTCCCCGGGCAACCAAAAAAAGCGTCAGTGCAAGCCAAAGACCATGATTGCCCATTGACGACCGGGTCAGGAACCAGACAGGCAGAAAAACAACCATGGTGGATAATAACATGGTGTTCCTTAATCCCCGGCCGGCCGTGGCCCCGATATAAATACCATCCCATAAATAGGAGGGGAATCCGGCCAGTGGCAGAAGCAATACCCAGAAAAAATAGGGCCGGCATGAATCAATTACCTCCTGGTTATTGGTCAGAATATTCAAAATGGAAGTACCCATTATGGCATATGCCATCGTAAAAGGAATGGTAATTCCTAATCCCCACCGGAACAGCAATCTGATCGTCTGGTGCAACCTGGCCGGGTTTTTTGATCCGATATATTTTCCGGTAAGTGCTTCGGCAGCGTAGGCAAATCCGTCTGTAAAATAGGAGAATACCATTAAGAACTGGAGTAACAGTGTGTTTACAGCCAACATCCGGTCATTTTGGGCTGCAGATTTTGAAGTAAAAAAAGAGAACACAAAAATGAGAAATAGTGTACGGATCAGGATGTTGGCATTTACAGAAAAAAACGATCCGAAGGCTGTTGCTTTAAAAGCTATCTGACGGATAAAATATTTAAACAGCCGCCGGTAATAACGGAATAAGATGACCAGAGCAATAATCAAGCCGGTATATTGGGCGATTACCGTACCCAGGGCAACTCCGTCTGATTTCATTCCTAGAACAAAAACGAAAAAGAAATCCATTCCCACATTTACCAGGTTAGCCACAATGGCAATGATCATCGGAGCTTTTGCATTTTGCATCCCGATAAACCATCCGGTAAGGGCATACAGGCCAAGTGTGGCCGGTGCGGCAAACACACGGATAGAGTAATATTGTTTTGCTAAAAATGTGACATCCCGGTTCCCTTCCAACAGGTTAAAGGCTATCCATCCAATCGGGGATTTAACCAGGATAATGAAAAACCCTCCGAGACCTGCAACCAGAAGGGCCCGGACCAGCGTATGCACGGCTTCACTCAGGTTATGTTGCCCGAATGCCTGGGCGGTAAATCCACTCGTACCCATCCGTAGAAATCCGAAGCCCCAATAAAGGAAATTGAATAATACCCCCCCCAGGGCTATTGCTCCGATGTAAACTTCTGACTCCAGATGCCCCAGCACCGCCAGGTCAACGAGTCCGAGCAGGGGGACAGTTACATTGGAGATAATGTTGGGAATTGCCAGACGGAGAATTTGCCGGTTCATATCTCGATGTTACCCTAAACCCTTTATTCTTTAGTTCTGATCTCTGTCTTTTGCCTTATTTTTTTTATGTGTTCCGGTGTCGTACCACAGCATCCTCCCACGATATTGGCCCCGGCATCCAGCAATCTGGGAATAAAAGAGGCGGTGATTTCAGGAGTTTCGTCGAAAACATTCTGACCGTCAATCAGATGAGGCAGACCGGCATTGGCATGAACCAATACCGGAATATCGGGATTAATCCGGCGGATAGATTCAACGATCGGGATCATATTTTCCATACCATTGCCACAATTTGTACCCAGGATATCCACTCCTGCTTCCTGCAGTGCCGTTACCATCTCTTCGGGACTTACTCCCATCATGGTTCTGAAGTCACCCTGTACGGTTTTATCGAAAGTCATGGTACAGATCACTTCAAGCCGGGTGTGTTCTTTGGCAGCTTTAACGGCCAGGATCGCTTCATCCAGGGCTATCATGGTTTCAATACAGATGGCGTCAGCTCCACCGGCTTCAAGAGCCATAGCCTGTTCTTTAAATGCATCAAATAACTGATCCTCGCTTACTTCTCCCATCATCAACATAACTCCGGTTGGACCTACTGAACCTAATACAATTACTTTATCCCCTGCAGCGGACCGGGAAATTTCAGCTGCTTTTTGATTAATCTCATAAGTTTGTCCGTCTAAATGATAATGGGCCAGTTTGAACCGGCTGCCTCCAAAGCTGTTGGTCTCAATCAGGTCAGATCCGGCAGCTACATAGGCTGCTGCCACCTCTCTGACTTTTTCGGGATGGGTCAGGTTCCATGATTCGGGGCATTCGCCGGGTTGTAATCCCATTGATTGCAACATGGTACCCCAGGCACCGTCAGAGACCAGGGTTTTCCCTGATGATAAAGCTTTAAGAATTCTGTTCATATGATGATTTCACTTGTTTAAGGGATAGAAATTTTTTAGAAAACTGTGCAGGGATTAAATCGGGTCCCAGAGCGATCACTTCAGTGCCGCTTTCATGATTTGGCCACTCCCGGATCTCCACATCCCGGTTTACTGTTTGAATAGCCAGGGTTAAATCCGGAGAGATTTTGATAAAGCCTTTCATCCGGTACAGGTGTGCCGCTTCCTGATGGATAAAATCGGTGACTTTTTGCCGGTCGAAATAGTAGTTTGAACGAACCACGCAGGCACCGACGGCGGGTCTTTTTACTTTGCTTACGGGTTCATTTACCGGTATTTTATCCCAAACATTAAAGAAATGGTTTTCTAATTCGATTTGAGTTGTATTTCCGAATCGGGTTGACAAGATTGAAGCATAGGGATTCAATTCACGAAGGCGTTTTTCAATAGGTTCAATCTCAGAGATCAGATCGGTTTTATTGATCCAGATCAGGTCGGCGATACTTACCTGGTGACGGATTTGAAATACCTGGTCAACCATGGGGAAAAAGTTTCTGGCATCCACAATGCACCATGATCCTGCCAGATAAATATGATCGAATACCTGGGGGGATTGTAATATTTCTCCCAGTGAAACCGGATCTGCGAGTCCGGTTGCTTCCAGAAAGATTACATCCGGTCGGGCCTCTTTCAAAAACGCATCCAGGCGGTCAATGAAATCACTCAGAAGGCAGGCGCAGAAAACACTGCCGTTATTAATCTCCATCAATTGAAATGGCTTCCCGACTTCCCGGAGCATCTGACCGTCCACATGACCGGGGGCAAACTCATTCTGAACCACTGCTATCCGGTAGTGTTGACTGTACCGCCGGATCAATTCTGTCAACAGGGTGGTTTTGCCACTTCCGAGAAACCCGGTGACCAGGAAAAAGGGTACTTTGACTACAGGAGATCTTTTATCCATTCTTTGATTACTTCAATGGTGGGTTGGCGGCCTTCAGAACGAATCCGGTATTTGACAGATATCCAGGCAGGGGTGTCTGCCACCCCGAGGTTTTGACGGAATTCTTCTCCCGTTTCAATCCTCACGTCTAATTTAGTGCCCAGCTCGGCAAGCGCCAGCTCTGTTTTTCTTTTTAATTCAGTAAGTTCTTCACCTGATTCACCTGCCAGCAGAATCTCTCCGGGTTTAATACGCAGGCGGCTTTTCAGTTTTTCATTAATTCGCTTTTGTATAGCACGTATCAATTCGTTCTTTGGAGGAATTTTCGAAACAAAGGTTATTTTACCATCAATACAGATTGTCGGTATGTTTTTAACAAAAAGAGAAGACATAAAAGTAATACCTTCGAAATCTTTAATAGAGTGTTCTCTCCATTCAACGATTCCTTCAAAATGCGGGGCTACCTGTTTGACAGCTTCAACCATATACTGACAGGGAGCACACGACTCTGAATCAAGGGTGATAATATCTACTATGACTTTATCAATGTTTCCATAATCATCCAGGTTAAGCAATTCGGGTTTGGAAGAGGTCTTTCCCAGAGCCTGAATAACCTCTTGCTGATAGGGATCATTCACCAGACGGGTAATTGCCCTGATGTTTTCAGGTGGCGTTTTCATGGGCAGATCGCATCCCGGAGCAAGAATAAACCGGGGACTGTCAGCGGTAGTTATGCACTCCCATGCGTGCTGCATGCAATCTTCTTCGGATCCCATCAGTAACACCATGGTCAGCTGCAGGTTGCCTCCAAAACTGATGTCGTATTTTTTGCATACTTCTCTGACAAAGTCGAGGGGGATATTCTCATCGATAGAGACGTTATCCGGGCCGGTCTGGCTCATGACTTCGATATTCTGCTGGGCATGGCCGCAGACAAAAAATGAACTCAGAGCTCCGGATTTACGAATAAAGTTAAAAACGGATGAAGCCGGCTCGTGAATGAATTCTTTAAATTGTTCCGGACCTATTTGTGAGGTCATCGGATCTACCATTGCAATGATATCGCAACCGGCATCCAGGTAATACCCGGCCATGGTACTGGTAACTTCGGCAGTAAAGGTAAGCAGCTCTCTGATACCCTCCGGATCCTCAAACATTTTCATAAAAATATCGGTACCCAGAAGGTGTAAAGCCAGAGTAAACGGACCGGTAACCAGTCCGTACAATCCCAGTTCGGGAAATTTTTTCCTCATTTCCCGTGCAGTTTCCATAACCATCGGGATTCGGCCGTCTTTTGGCCCCGGTATCTTAAGTGTTTTCAGTGCAACTCCTTCTGCAAGCGGGTGCGTAACAACCGCGGGCGGGTTATCGGGTGACCAGTTCAACCGGCATCCCAATGCTTCAGCTTCAATTTGTAAATCAAAACAAACCGGAAGACCATCAGGTTGGTATAATTCAACCGCTTTAGAAAGCCCCTGAATCATAAGTTCTGAGGATTGCAGATACAAATCGGCTGTAGTGCCGATCAGGTATCCGCCATGCACTCCGACAAAAGGAACCCACGGGGTACGGCTGGTCTCTTCTCCTCTTATTGTATTGATTAGCAGTTCTTTGCCTTTCATTTTTTAATACTTTGGATAGAGGGATCTGGCAATTTCTTTAATGACTTCAAGGTTTTCAAACGGTACTTCCGGCTCAACCAGGTGGGTAGGACCCAGAACCAATCCGCCCCGCGTGCCACAGGTTTTCAGGCGGTCTTCAATTACCTCCCGGATTTCGGCAGGAGTACCAAACGGAAGAAGTTGCTGGGTTCCCAAAGTACCCCAAAAAGAGAGCCGGTCGCCGAATTGGCTGTATATTTCATTGAAGTCCATCGACTCGGGTTGCACCGGATTCAGAATATCGATCCCGGTTTCGATCAGGTGCTCGATAAAAGGTGTGACAAATCCACAGGAGTGATAAAACACCAGTATATCTGGATTAATCTCACGGGCGGCAACAATAACCTTTTTCAGGCGGGGCTGGATCCAGTTAAGCCACATATCCACACTCATCAGGGGAGCTTTCTGGGCTCCCAGATCGTCTCCCAGAGAGAGGATATCCACTCCCGCACGGGTATAAAGCCGAACCCGGTCAATTGCATATTGCGTGACCCGGTCAAGGAGGAGCGTGGCTTTTTCATCGCCAAACATAATATCGGTCAGGAGGTCTTCCATTGAGCGAAGGTACCATGATGATTCCCAAATGGTCATCTGCATCGGGCACATGGTAGCCAGGCCTTGCTGATTCAGGGATTGTACCTCCTTGAAAAGTTCCTGGTTTTCAGCCTCGGTGAAATGTGGAAGAGGATAGTTCAGGATCTCTTCGGGGCTAATGTCTCCTTTAAGGGGATGATGCATCCGTGTCATGTGGTAGGCGGCTGCCGATCCCTTGGAGTGGCCCACTCCTAATAGGTCAAATTCAGTATCACGGGGTAGTTCTTCACGTGTATACAGCTCTTGTCCATGGGTGTATCCGGGATGTTCCTGAAGAGTGACCCAACGGAAATCCATATCAAACCATTTGAAATAATCTGTATGGCCGGTACGGTTTTTGAAATTTTCAATCTGCGCATCACACAATAAAAAATCCAAAGGCACCCATTCAAAGCCTTCACGACGACAGGCATGCAACAGGTTTTCCCTTGGCGAAATCATTTTATGATACCTGTTTGTTTAGAAAATCAACCGCTCCCTGAGGATCTGGCGAATACCAGTTAGCACCAATCTTTGTTTTAAATTCGTCAGTTACCGGAGCTCCACCGATCAGAATTTTGGCATCCGGTCTGGAATCTCTGACATCCTGAACAATTCGTTCCATATTCAACATTGTGGTAGTCAACAGACAACTTAATCCTATAAAAGCTCCGGGATGTTCTTCAAGAGCAGCAAGAAACTTTACCGCAGGTACATCAATACCCAAATCAATTACTTCCCAGCCGGCTCCTTCAACAATCATACCCAGGAGGTTTTTTCCAATGTCATGCAGATCACCCATAACTGTTCCAATGATAAAGGTCCCTTTTCGTTGAACTTCTCCGGATTGAAAATAGGGCCTGAGATGGTTCATCCCGGCAGTCATGGCTTTGGCTGCCATAAGTACTTCGGGGACAAAAATTTTATTTTCACGAAATTTTATCCCAACTATTTTCATTCCCGGTACCAAACCTTCAGATAAGACCTGGTCTGCAGAAGCACCCATATCCAGAACTTTCCGGGTTAATTCATCAGCCCCCGGTTGCCCCTTTAAATCTGGCGGATAGGGAGATTGCTCATTTACTTTCCCTCGTTCAACACAAACGGCGATCTCTTGTAATAGCGACTCTTGGCTCATAGTAACAATTATTTGAATAATAAAATTAAGTTCGATATTTGCAAAGGCCTGCAATTTAACAAAAACAGAAATGATAAAAGATTTGATACGGAAAAATCGGAGTTACCGCAGATTCAATGAAAATGAGCGAATACCCCAGGAACTTCTGAAGGATTGGGTCAATCTGGCCAGGCTGAGTGCTTCAAGCCGTAACCAACAGGCCCTGAAATTTAAATTTTTCTATGATTTGAAAGAGTGTGAGAAGATGTTTTCATGTTTATCCTGGGCAGGGTATCTTAGTGACTGGACAGGGGCAGCGCCCGGTGAACGGCCGGCTGCCTACATCATGATTTTGGGAGATACGCAACTGGGGACGAATTTTGACACAGATCTGGGTATTGCCGCTCAAAGTATTATGCTGGGTGCAGTCGAGGCGGGATACGGAGGATGTATGATCGCATCGGTGAACCGTTACAGGGCCCGGGATATTTTTGCCCTCAAAGATATTTTTGAGATATTATTGGTGCTGGCTTTGGGAAAACCGGCAGAAAAAGTGGTCATTGAACCGATGAAAGAGGGTAATATCGAGTACTGGCGAGATTCAAAAGGTATCCATCATGTACCCAAACGTGCGCTGAATGAACTGATTGTCTGATAAAACAATCATTAAAATACAGTTGGTCAAATAGTTAAAAGAATTGTTAAAAAAAGTGTACATTTTCCTCTTATTTTTCTTGCTCTTTTAATTCAGTCGTTTTACCTTAGTAGTCGATAACAAGAAGTAATAGGTAAAAGTTCAACAAGGGATTTTTTAGGTTTAGTTGCTAAATAAAAATTTTTTCTTCTCACTTCTTCTTATCTGTAAGGTGGTTCTTGATTGTGGGGTTTGATAGGTGAAGTTGGTAAAAGAAAAAGGCGGTTCCCAGCCGCCTTTTTTTATATTTTCGTCTCAGATAAAAGTTGTCAAAATGGGTCAGGAAGTTGCTGCTGCCATAGGTGTACTGATGTTACTGGTTGCTTGTTGGTTTGTTTTTACTTCCATCCGCGAAGGAGAGCGGCGGGCTGCGTTGCGTCTGGTTTTATTAATGGTTCCGGCAGCTTTTCTTTTCTTTATTCCTTTATTCCTGCACGCTCATGCCGGGGGGTTGATGGGCTGGATTATGACAGGGATACTTATTGCGGTTGTATTTTTTATTTTATGGCCGGATACCGGTCGTTCCATGGAAGATGAAGGTGTGCCTGACCGGGTAGATGAGCGGACCGTGATGTTTTCAAGGGTTGAACTGGTAAAGGGCACTGAACGGTTTCACAGCTACTACCGGATGCATCCCGAGCATTTTCAAGCGGATGAACAATTCAGGGAATATCCGGGTTTATTACAATCCGGTGCCCGGTTTGAACATCCATGGATTTTTGCTGCGGCTCAGTCGACTTTTGATACGGTTAAATTATTGCACCAGCAGGTGGATGGTCCCCTCCATTCAACCCGTACTAAGGCAGATGCTGATAAAATTACACGGTTTCTGACAGAATGGTGCCGTACCATGGGTGCCCATTCGGTGGGTATAACCCTGTTAAAACCACACCACCTTTATACTTATGGCGGCAGGGCCCACAATTACGGGAAAAAGACCGAAAATCATCATCGTTATGCCATTGTTTTTACGGTTGAAATGAACTATGATCGTGTACAAATGGCACCTAAAAGTCCGATTACCCTCGAATCTTCTGCCAGATACCTGCACGCCGGTGAAATTGCAGTCCAGCTGGCTCTGATGATCAGGAAACTGGGATATCCGGCCAGGGCACATATTGATGGCAACTACCAGGTACGTTGTCCGCAGATTGCCCGTGATGCGGGACTGGGGGAGTTAGGCAGAATGAGTTTGCTGATTACCCCAACTGCAGGTCCCAGGGTCAGGATCGGAGTAGTGACCACGGATATTCCCCTGGTAATTACACCACGTAAGCCGGATTCGTCGGTGATTGATTTTTGCCGGATATGTAAAAAATGTGCTGATGCCTGTCCCTCTCAAGCGATACCGTTTGACGACATCAAAAAGCAGTTTGGTGCACGGCAGTGGATCATCAATCAGGAGAAGTGTTTTACCTATTGGTGTCAAACAGGAACCGACTGTGGCAGGTGCATTTCGGTTTGTCCCTATGCCCATCCGGATAATGCCATGCACCGGATGATCCGTTTTTTTATTCGAAAATCTTCAAGGATGAGAAGAGCAGCCCTCTGGTTTGACGATCTGATCTATGGAAGAAAACCTTCGCAACGACCTCTGGCCCCGTGGATGAATATATGATTTTTTATTATTTTTGTCAGGCCGAATAAAATTAATAATCAGACAGACAGTAATTTATGAAAAAATTATCTTGGGGCTTCAATGTTGTTCTGGCCATCGCCGTTGTGATTCTTTTTATTTTTCATTTTTCACAACAACATCGTATCAAGGAGTTAAGCAGTAGTGCGCTCCCGCAAGAGCGGGCTGATTCTGTCAAACCGTCGTTCAGGGCAGCTTACGTATTTGTTGATTCATTACTGGCTCATTATGGTTTGTATCAGGAACTGACGGATGGGCTTGTGAAGAAAAAAGCCAATCTTGAAAAGGAACTGGCCAAAAAAGGAAAAAATCTGGATAAAGAGATCTCTGACTATCAGTATAAAGTTCAAAAACATCTGATTACTTCATGGGATGCCGCCGATCAGGAAAAAAAGCTTCAGGAGAAACAGCAGGTGCTGGTCAACTTGCAGAATGATATGCAGAGCCGGCTAATGGATGAACAGCAGAAAGTGAACCTGCAGATTCATGACAGTGTGGTAAATGCAGTGAATCGTTTCAACCAAACGCACGGGTACCATGTTATTTTCAGTCATACTTTCGGGGGAGGTTTGTTATTTGCCGAAGATGATATGAATATCACCCGTGAAGTTTTGGATATGCTGAATGAGTCATATCAACAAGGGAAGAAAAAATAACATCCATTGCCTGATCCCGGATTTGCCGGCCTTTATCTTTCACGTTATGGTTCCCCTCTCGGGGATTCCTTACCTGACCCGGACCCGGATATTGCTGTTATTGTTGTCATTCCATCTTTCAGGGAGAAACATCTGAACCTTGCCATTCAATCTCTTATTGAAGCTGATGTGCCGGGATTGACATGGGAAATACTCTGCGTCATCAATCATCCGGAACATTCAGATCGTGAAACAATGGAGATTAACCGGCAGAGTCTGGCTCAGGTAAAAGATATGGATGCCGGTGTTAGAAAGGGTATCCGGATTTTACCTCTCTGGGTACCGGATGTGCCTGTTAAACATGCTGG
>JAGHDB010000299.1 GCA_021160155.1 Bacteroidales bacterium
AGGAGCACTCCTGGTTGGCCCTCCGGGTACGGGTAAAACCTTGTTAGCCAAGGCTGTTGCAGGCGAAGCAAACGTTCCTTTCTTCTCTATGTCGGGATCTGACTTTGTCGAGATGTTTGTCGGGGTAGGTGCTTCAAGAGTTCGGGACCTTTTCAAACAAGCCAAAGAGAAAGCACCGTGTATTGTTTTTATCGATGAAATTGATGCCATCGGCCGGGCCCGTGGCCGGAATCCCAATTTTGGCGCCAATGATGAGCGGGAAAATACCCTGAATCAGCTGTTAACCGAAATGGATGGATTTGCTTCAAATTCAGGTGTGATCATTCTGGCAGCTACCAACCGGGCAGATGTACTGGACAAAGCGCTCCTCCGTGCCGGCCGTTTTGACAGGCAGATTCACGTGGAGTTGCCTGACCTGAACGAGCGAAAAGAGATCTTCAAGGTGCATCTTCGCCCGATAAAATATGATCCGAAACTGGATATTGACTTTTTCGCAAAACAGACTCCCGGATTTAGCGGAGCCGACATTGCCAATGTTTGTAATGAATCCGCGTTGATTGCTGCCCGCAGAAATAAAAAATTGGTTCAACGGCAGGATTTTCTGGATGCAGTTGACCGGATTATCGGCGGACTGGAGAAGAAAAATAAAATTATCTCCCCCGAAGAGAAAAAAGCGGTAGCTTATCATGAAGCAGGACATGCCACAGTCAGTTGGTTACTTGAATACGCTCATCCGCTGGTTAAAGTAACCATTGTTCCGCGGGGCAAAGCTCTGGGAGCCGCATGGTACCTCCCCGAAGAACGGCAATTAACTACCCGAGAGCAAATTATGGATGAGATCAGTTCATCACTCGGAGGCAGAGTGGCCGAAGAGCTCACCTTCAAACAAATATCAACCGGGGCATTGAATGATCTGGAAAAAGCCACAAAACAAGCTTATGCCATGGTTTCCTATTTCGGCATGAGTGAAGAGATTGGCAACATAAGTTTTTATGATTCTACCGGGCAATCCGAATATGCATTCAATAAACCCTATAGTGAAAAAACCGCTGAATTAATTGATTCCGAAGTAAAAAGAATTGTTGACGAAGCCTATGAACGGGCGCGAAAAATACTGGTAAAACACAAAAAAGGGCACCAACAACTGGCTGAATTGTTGCTTGAAAGGGAAGTGATTTTCGCTGATGATCTGGAACAGGTATTCGGGCCGAGAAAAGGCAATTCAAGTGAACTCCCATTCAGAAATAAAGAAGAGGATACAACTCCCGCAAAGAAAAAACGAGTAACCAAACCCAGGAAGAAAAAAGAGGAAACTGAAACCTAAACCCTGATTTATGTCAAACCAGGAATCGAAGCAAAGAATTCTGCAAAAAATCCATGATGCCAAAGCCCGGTCGACCCGCCGCCTGAAAGTCCGGCCCGAAAAACCGTCTCTGGTACCGGAGGCTTATCTCGGCCATTCTGAAGCCATTCCCGAACTTGAGTTCGCCCGTAATCTGGTTGAAGTTAGTAATGGAAAATTTTCCTATTGCTCTGACCGGAATGAACTGGCTCATTCCCTTTCAGAACTTTATCAACAAAAGGGATGGTCAAAAGTATTCTGTGCAGAAAAGGAGATGCAATCCATCTTGGATGAAGCTTCAATCTCCTATTTCTCGGATTTTGGTAAAATACGGCAACTGGAAGTAGCAGTAACCGGTTGTGAATACCTGATTGCACGAACAGGAAGTATTATGGTTTCATCAGCCCAGGGATCCGGCAGGCGATTATTTGGTTTTGCGCCGGTACATCTGGTAATTGGCAAAAGCAGCCAATTGGTTCATGAATTAGGTGATGCATTGCAAAAAATGAAAAGCAAATACTCCACCCTGCCCTCGCAAGTTTCACTCATCACAGGGCCAAGCCGAACCGCCGACATAGAAAAAACATTGATCCTCGGGGCCCATGGCCCGCGCGAATTATTTATTTTTTTACTTAATGATCAAACTTAATGGAACCTGACTGGAAGGTAGTGTACACAGTAAACAAGCCTTATCAGGCTGAAATTATCAAAGACCTGCTTGAAAAAAACGGGATCACAACAGTGATCATGAACAAACGAGATTCAACCTATCTTGCTTTTGGCGAGATTGAAATCTATGTTCAGGAGGAGTTTGCCACTGAAGCCCGGAAATTATTAGAGCAAACAGAGCTTTGAAAAAGTTTTGGATACGTACCGGCTCCGGATTAGCTTACGCCACCGTAATGATTATGGCTGTGGTGATTCATCCGCTGGTGTTTGCCGGGGTTTTTATGATCTTGTTGGGGATTACGCTTTCTGAATTTTACCGGATCGTTGCACTCGCGGGTTATCAACCCCAACGGTGGTTCGGCCTTTTCTCAGGGATGATCCTTTTCATCCTGACTTTTCTGTATTTATATCTCCCTGTAAATCATTTTATTCCTATATGGATTTTGCCGGTTATCTTTACGTTACTCCTTATCCAGTTATTTAAAAAAACCAACCATCCAATCGCTGATGCCGCCGTAACTTTACTGGGACTTTTTTATGTAGCTCTGCCCATTACCCTGACAGCAGGTTTGGTTTATCCTCCGGCAACCTCCACCTTTAGCCCGCAAATAATACTCTTTCTATATATGGTGATCTGGATTAATGATACAGGGGCATATCTGATCGGTTCGTTAGCCGGACGCCATCCGCTTTGGAAAAGAATATCTCCCGCGAAAACCGTCGAAGGGGTTGTTGCAGGTGTTCTGCTTGCGTATCTCGCTGCTTTTTTAACTCGTAGTTTGTTTCCGGAACTCACTTTTCAAATGAGGTTGATTTTAACCGGGGTGATTATTCTATTCGGCACATTAGGAGATCTGCTTGAATCAATGTTTAAACGAAGGGTACAGGTTAAAGACAGCGGCAAACTGATACCGGGTCACGGCGGTCTTCTCGACCGGCTTGACAGTCTGTTACTGGCTGTTCCCGCCGTCTATTTCACTCTGCTAATTCAGCAATGGCTATGAAAATCCACCGCGAAGGATACCGTACACTGCTTCCCCTGGGAGTTTTCGTATTAAGCATCTCTGCGCTGTTCTGGATCTGTATCGCCTGGTTATGGTTTAAACTGGTATTATTATCCGGAATTGCACTTGGCTTTTTATTTGTCACCTATTTTTTCAGGGATCCCCAAAGGAAATTCCATCAGGATACAAAAGCCATTATTGCTCCGGCGGATGGTGAAGTTATAGAAATTGAAAAAGAGTGGGTATCAGAATTCATGAACCGGGAGATGATCCGGGTTTCCATTCTGATGTGGGGTTATGATGTTCATATTAACTGGATCCCGGCATCCGGCCGGATTATCTATCAGCAATATCATCCCGGCAGGAACCTGATTGCCAAACATCCCAAAGCATCAGAATTAAATGAACGTTCAACCATTGTGATTGAAAGAACGAATGGAGATCAATTATTGGTCAGGCAAATTGCCGGAGTGCTGGCAAGGAGAGTTGTCACACGAACCAAACCCGGTCAACTGGTTAACCAGGGAGATGAGTTGGGATTTATCAAACTGGGATCAAGAATGGATGTATTTGTTCCGCTGAATGCCATTATCCACATCAACGTAGGAGTCAGAACCATTGGCCGCCAAACCGTACTGGCCTCCTGGGCAGACAACGTATCATAATTTTTTTTCAACCTTTAACGATTAATTAACAGCACTTTTCATTGGGATCCGTTTAATGTAAAATCAATTAGAAACCCACTTACACAGGAAGCTTTTTTATTGAACCGTCATATGCAGAGAAAGCAGATTTGAATATTGCACTCCCCCTATTTGTCCCACATTGGTTAAAGCATAATCGATAAAGAAATTCCGGTACTTGACCCCCAGGCCCAAATCAGGTTGAATCACCAGAGATTGGTTACCGTCAAAACCGGGTATGCGCTGCATATTACCCACACCGGCCCGGATAAAAAGCCAGCGGGCATAAATTAATTCAGCTCCGATAAAAGGATCAAAATTTACCGGTCCGGCAGGTAACAGGCCATGTCTTCTTCCATCAAAAGTAACATGCATATCGGCAGCCAGCCTCAGGTTTAATTTTTTTTGAATTTGAAATAACCTGGATCCTCCCAGGATCAATTTAGGAACCGTAACTTCCAAACTACTTGCAGGCAACTCATTGCCAGTCATTTTAAATACATCATCAAGGAGGTCATGATTAAAGCTCCACGCATTAAAAGTACCCGTAGCATCCCGCAGTACTGCACCAACCTGCCACAGTCCGTGAATCCATGAGACAGCCGCATCCAGTCCAAACCCCCATGAGTGGGCAAAAGCGCCCGTTCGACGATATATCACCTTAAAATTGACTCCGGCATTTAATCCCGGTATGCCGGTCGTTCTGGCATAAGAAAGTAACACACCCAAATCAGATGCGGAAAAAGTTTGTATGCGGTCATACCGGATATTTCCATCCGCATCAATCAACTCCAGAGTATTCGGAATATCATCCACTCCCAGCCGGATTGCTGATAGAGCAACCACACTTTGATCATCCAACCGGTAGGAGGCAGCTCCGTAATCATATTTTGCCAGGCCGGCGAAATATTCGGCATGCATCAATCCAAAATCCATTCGATTCTCATTATTCAATAAATTGGCAGGATTCCAATAGGCAGCCGTAACATCATCAATCCATGCCACTCCGGCTCCACCCATTGCCATAATCCTCGCTCCCACGCCAATGGATAAAAAGTCATTGCTGTACTTCACCTGACCCGACAGCAAACCGGCAGTTCCGAAAAGCCACACAAACAGTAAGGGAATAATTCTTTTATGCATAAAATTTCAGCTCTGGCAGCAGCCCTGTTGATTAAAACCTTCAATTTTAACTAATTTCACCGTAAATTATTGCCTCATGAAGAAACAAAACAATAAACAGGCACACTACTGGTACCAACATCTGCCAAATATACTTACATTACTAAACCTGTTGGCCGGAATCTTTGCAATTACTGTCACTTTCGGAGGATATCCTGTAACCGGTGCCTGGTTCATTCTTATTGCTTTCATCTTTGATTCATCAGACGGCACTATAGCCAGGCTACTCCATGCACAATCAGAGATAGGCAGAGAGCTCGACAGCCTGGCTGATCTCGTATCTTTCGGTGTAGCCCCTGCAGTAATCCTGACCACTCTGCTCCAGCAGCAAATGAAACTCCCTCCCGATTATTTGTCACGCCCGTTCGGGGAGTGGTTTGTAATATGGATCCCTTATATCATTCCGGTATTTTCGGCTCTTCGCCTGGCTAAATTTAATCTGGATGAAGATCAAAGGGATAAATTCACCGGACTTCCCACACCGGCAAATGCTCTCATTGTTTTAAGTTTTCCGCTGATCCTTAAATATCAACCGGATATTTTTCTGGCCAACTGGTTACAACATCCCTGGGTCATTATCGTTTACAGCATCCTGATTTCATTGGCACTGGTAGCTCCTTTAGATCTGTATTCCCTGAAACCCAAGGGATTTGGATGGAAAGTCAATCGTTTTCGGTATCTCTTCATCCTGCTGGCACTGCTGTTGGTAATCTTATGGCAGTACAGTGGATTAACTCTCATCGTCTTACTCTACCTGCCTGTCGGATGGGTACTGGCCAGATCGCAAAAAATTGCTGAATAACAAGCCAATATTACAAATCAATTATTTATCATTCTGTTCAGGCAATGATTGTTCAGTTTTATTAAGCGCCAACCGGACAAGATAATAGCTGATCACGATCAGAACCGGCCAGGTAAGCAGCCATAAAACTCCTTCAAAATAGGTCATTAGTAAATGTATATTTTATCAGTTGTTAATATGCATGTTCCTCATTATTCAGTTCTTCAGTAGAAATCTTTGTGCGATTCATCATTCTCCATGTATACCAGATATAAGCTACAACAAACGGCACCATTAGCGAAACATAAGACATTACTGTCAGGGTAAAGTGGCTTGAAGATGCATTCTCAATCGTCAGCGATGATTGTAAATCAAATGTTGATGGGTAGAAAGCAGTATGATTGAATCCGGCAGTAAGGAAAAGAGCCATTACCGTCAGCACGGTTCCGGCACCTGCCCACCAGATTCCTTTAACGGATTTGGTAAAGATCCCTGAAGCCAAACCCCAAAGCACCCCGAGTACACCAATAAGAAGTAAAATCGACACTACCGGCATCTGGATCAGATTATGCAGATATTTATATGCTTCAAGAGTTACCTGACCGGTAGAGCGGTTATAATTGAACCCTTTAAGGAACAAGAGCCTGATCAGAAAAAAGAGAAAAAAGGCCAGGAATGGTATGGCATTAACAATTAACTGTCGCCGAGCCCGGTTTTGAACCTGGTCGTTGTCAATATTATTAATAAAATACAACAGTGCCAGGAGGCGTGCCAGAAAAAATATGGAGATCCCGAGAGCCAGATTCTGCACATTAAGCGCTGCTTCAAGTCCCCGTGCCGGTCCCTGCCATTCAACCTGATTCATGACAGTCAGAGAAAACTCAGAACCGGTGAAAAAGGTTCCGACAACAATCCCCAGAAGGATGGTCCCCAGCGCCCCGTTGAGTAACAAAAAGGATTCATATACCCGCTGACCCAGTAAATTACCGGCTTTGGTTCTGAATTCATATGAGACCGCCTGTAATACAAATGCAAACAGAATAATGATCCAGACCCAGTAGGCCCCGCCAAAACTTGTGGCATAGAATAATGGGAAAGAGGCGAAGAAAGCTCCGCCAAAGGTGACCAGTGTAGTAAATGTAAACTCCCATTTACGTCCCAGGGAATTTACCAGCAGGTCGCGCTCTTCCTCATTTTTACCCAAGGTGTAAAAGAGTGTCTGCCCTCCCTGAACAAACATCAGAAATATCAGCAGGCTGCCGAGCAGGGAGATAATAATCCACCAGTATTGTTGCAAAGCTAAGTGTGACAAAGTTTCAAACATTATTTGGTTCCTCCTCCTTTTGTTTCAGATCCTTTCTTAATTGCTTTAAGCATGATCCCGACTTCGGCGATTGCCAGAGCGGTAAATGTAGCGGCAAAGAGCCAGAAAGTTAACTGTACCGATCCCGCATCTATCTTAGAGACCGAAGCAACCGTAGGCAACAGGTCCTGAATGGTCCACGGCTGACGGCCGACTTCAGCAGTGATCCAACCGGTCTCCTGAGCCAGATAGGCCAAAGGAAGTGTAAAAAGTGCCAGTCGCAGCCAGAATCTTCGTTTGGGCATCACACCCCTGATTGAGAAAAAGAGAAAGAGGGCAAAGAACAGGATGAAATAAAATCCCAGGGTAACCATAATATGAAAACTGTAAAAAGTAACCGGAACATTAGGAATATAGTAATCAACCTCATCGTAAAAACCATATCCGAAATAACGGAAATAATGGTCTTTGAAGTTCTGTTCCCGGAACCGGGCCTTAATCTGTTCAACCAGTTCCGTATCCCCGGCATCTTGTGCATTTTTAAAATCGGTCAGCAATTGCCTGGCCTGCTTGCCCCTCCTGATCTTTTCACTGATGGGTAAAATTCTTTGTTTCGGATTTCCATTGGTCAGGTCATTGATACCCGGCACAAATTCATTGAATTTTCCGAATGCAAGCCAGGAAAGCATCTTGGGAAGTTCGAGTTGAAAAATACATTCATCCCCATTTTCACGTTTAGATTTGCTGTTTAATATCGCGATGGCTTTCAGATTGGCACCCTCTGTTCCCTTATATAATCCTTCCATAGCAGCCAGTTTCATCGGCTGAACTTTGGCAATCTGTTTGGCTGAGCCATCCCCGGTAAATACTACACTTAACGAAGCGAGCAGGCCAAATACTGCTGCAATAGTAATACTTCGCAACGCCAGGCGTTGCTCTCTCTTTTTCAGCAGAAACCAGGCACTGACCCCGATCACGAAAAGCGCAGCCAGTACAAATCCCGAAGAGATCGTATGCAGAAATTTGTTAACCGCAACCGGTGAAAAGAGTACATCCCAGAAATTGATCATTTCACTTCGTGCCGTTTCAGGATTGAATACAGTACCTGACGGCATTTGCATCCATCCGTTGGCCACTAAAATCCAAAGTGCCGATAAGTTGGATCCGATGGCAACCAGCCAGGTAGAAACTAAATGAAATTTCTTACTCACCCGGTTCCATCCAAAAAACATAATAGCCACAAAGGTTGACTCCAGGAAAAAAGCCATAATACCTTCAATGGCCAGAGGAGCACCAAAAATATCGCCCACAAACCAGGAATAACACGACCAGTTGGTACCAAACTCAAATTCGAGAATAATACCGGTGGCTACACCGATTGCAAAATTAATCCCAAACAATTTCATCCAGAATTGGGTCAGTTTTTTCCATTCGGGATCTCCTGTTCTTACATAGTTCGATTCCATGAAAGCAATGATCCATGAAAGCCCCAGTGTAAGGGGAACAAACAGCCAGTGGTAAAGGGCAGTAAGGGCAAACTGCCATCTCGACCAATCCACCACGGCCCAGTCAATGTGTTGCATCATAGGTTATTTAATTTATATATAATCAATATAATAAATAGCTATAATTTTAATTGTTCCTGCATAAATTGAATTCTTTGCTTTTCATTGTCAAACTTTTTTTTCAACAGATCAGGCATAAGAAGCAGTTTAAGAATCAGAAAAATAACAGCCAGTTTGATCAGAATGATCAACCACACCTGACGGCCCCAATCCGGCAAATGTTTAAACCCGTTGATATAAAAAAGTGCAACTTTTTTGAATAATTGAAGCATAACAGGCTTAGGTTGATGATCCTAAGATAACAAGCTTTGATTATTAAACAAATATTCAATACTTCATTTAATGTAACCGCACCTGTATCTCCCCTGAGAATGAGTCGCCCTTTTTCAGTGGATGTCGTTCATTTTTCAGGTGACTGCTGAAGAACAAATCACCTCCGCCGGTTGTAAAGGAAGCCACAAGTAAATGAACTTTTCCATTTCCAATCCAGGACCTTATAGCATCGTGACCACCACGTCCATTGACTTGCAGTCCGTTCCCGGAGTGATTGGTTAATGAAGCATGCAGCAGATGGTCGCGAGTAGCTCTGAAATCATTGGACCCCATGGGGTTCAGGTCGGCTTCCCACGGCCAGGCGGGAGCCACACCAAACTTAAAGTGGTGCTCTTTCTTTTGGGGAAACGGAACTACCGATCCTGCAGTACGACCGATATGGTTTTCAGGATAGACACTCCACTGTCCGGTTCTTTTCCATGAGAGCTGCTCAAAATCGCGTGGCATATCAAATACCCATCCTATTTGCCGGGGATTAATATCCGCATTGATATGCAAAGTATAAGTAAGATGCAGCCATCCGGATGAATCCAAACGATAAGTCATATCCACACCGGCCTGGTCATAAGAACCTTCAACTTTGATAAAAGATCCTGAGGCATCAGTTCCGGTTTCGGTAATTCTTCCGTTCCATCCGGAACAAAGATCATTAAGTGGTTCAATGTGCAGACTGTGACTGGTGTTA
>JAGHDB010000053.1 GCA_021160155.1 Bacteroidales bacterium
AAATTATTATGTCAATAAAAGTTTCAAACATCACCAAGCTGTACGGTCAACAGAAAGCTCTTGACCATGTTTCTTTTGAAGTACGGACAGGAGAGATCGTAGGTTTTATCGGTCCGAATGGTGCCGGAAAATCCACTATGATGAAGATCATCACGGGGTTTATTCCGCAGACCGAGGGGGAGGTATGGGTAAATGAGCTGGATACGCTGGAGCATTCGCTGGAGGTACGGCGGATGATCGGATATCTGCCCGAACATAATCCGCTCTATCTGGATATGTACGTCAGGGAGTACCTTGAGATGGTGGCGAAGATATATGCAACAAAGGGGCACAAAGGCATAGGAGAACAGGTGGATGGAATGATCAACATGGTAGGGTTGGGTCCGGAGCAGCATAAGAAAATAGGAGCTTTATCCAAAGGATACCGGCAGCGGGTGGGACTGGCACAGGCGTTGATCCATGATCCGGACATCCTGATACTGGATGAACCGACATCCGGATTGGATCCCAATCAGATTGTGGAGATCCGGACTTTCATCGCGGAGCTGGGGAAAGAAAAAACGGTATTGTTATCCACTCATATCATGCAGGAGGTAGAGGCTATCTGCGACCGGGTGCTGATTATTAACAACGGCCGGATCGTGGCAGATGATGAAGCGGATAAAATCCAGAGCCGGCGTAAAGAGAAATTTCAAACCATTGAAGTGGAGTTTGATAAAAGCATCCCACTGGAAAAATTTCGTAAAATTCACGGTATCACCGAGGTAAAAAAAGTTAAAAACCGCCACTATCTCATCCAGGCCGCCACAGGTGAGGATATCCGCAGTGCCATATTTCAGTGGGCTGTGAAAAATAAATTCACCGTGCTCGAACTGAGAAGACGGGAGAAAAGCCTTGAGGAAGTATTTAAGGAATTAACCTCTTAAACACCTAAACAAATAAACAAATAAACAAATAAACTTTTCCTAACCCTCCTAACCCTCCTAACCCTCCTAAACCTTCCCTAACCCTTCTCCGTAACGTACCCCGTCACCAATTCGGCCGGAGTAATATCGAACGCCGGATTCACTGCCTGCCACTTTTTAGTCTTGTCGTTATTGCCCAGTACTTCAGCCGGGTCACGTTCTTCGATGGGGATTTCGTGACCGGTGGCGATACGGTTGTCGAAGCTGCTGGATGGGGCGGCCACCCAGAAAGGCACCTGGTTATCTTTCGCAGACAGGGCTTTCAGGTAGGTGCCGATTTTATTGGCTATATCTCCATTACGGGCGATCCGGTCGGCGCCGACCAGTACCAGATCCACTTTACCCTGCTGCATAAGATGGCCGGCTGCACTATCCACTATCAGGGTTGACGGGATGCCTTGTTCCTGAAGTTCAAACATGGTCAGCCGGGTGCCCTGATTACGCGGCCGGGTCTCGCTGACCCAAACATGGACCGGAATGCCACGCTCCTGAGCCACGTAAACCGGCGCCGTGGCCGTACCCCAGTCGACACACGCCAGCCATCCGGCGTTACAATGTGTCATGATATTCACCGGCCGGCGGGTTTGCTGATACACCTCCTCAATCAATTTTACCCCATTTTCCCCGATCATCCGGCAACGGTCTATTTCCTCCTGCCGGATACATAGAGCCTCCTTCCACAACGCACCGGTCATCTCCCGGTCGGATGTCCAATCCCTCTCCCACACCTTCTGCATACGCTCAACGGCCCACCGTAAATTAACGGCAGTAGGCCGTGCTGCAAGTAGTTCTGCTACTCCTTTTAAATCTTCCCATTTCTTCGGAAGCGGACCGGAAGCGGTTGCTATTCCGAAAGCCGCAGCCACGCCGATCAGCGGTGCTCCCCTGACCTCCATCACGCGGATTGCCCGGATGGCATCCTGGATGGTTTGTAATTCTTTGATCATCAGCTTGTCAGGTAACTGGTTCTGATCGATATAATAAATCTTTTTTGTTATCTGATCGTACCAGATACTGGTATAGGGTTTGCCTTGAATAAACATAATACATATGGGGCATTATCCGGTTATAAAAACGTCAGTTATTGTTTTTGTATCGTTGATCCACACGGTTTGCATCCCGGCTTGCCGGGCAGAGATAATATTATCCTCCAGATCATCCAGAAAAAGGGTTTCTTCGAATGAGATCCCGGTTTGCTCCTGCATTTTTTGGTAAATCCGCGGATCGGGCTTTCTGAATCCCAGTTCAAAAGAATAAAAAGCCTGATCCATCAGGTGATCCATTGATTCAATACCGAATTGTTCTTTCAGTTTATGATTAAAATAGCGCCGGTGGATTGAATTGGTATTGCTCAGCAGGAAGACCCGGTAGTTTTTCCGGAGTTGCTGAACCAGAGGGATGTAGTCCTCAGGATAATACATCAGAAGGGCATTCCATGCCGCATCGAACTCCTCATCAGAAACGGTTAATCCGGATGCTGCCATTATTCCGGTCCGGAATACCTGCTCTGTTATTTTTCCGGTTTCAAAACCTTCAAGGATTTGCTTCACCGCAGGATCCTGAAACAGTAATTGCGCCGAAAACTTTCGTCTTTCAGCATGCTCCGGATTTTGTGCAACCAGTTGCTCAAACGCGTGGAAGGTCAGGGTAAAATCAATTTGCATTAATACTCCGCCCAGGTCGAAAATGATGTTTTTAAAAGGAGGTTTAGGAGAAGGTTTAGGAGGTTTAGGAGGTTTAGGAGAAGGTTTAGGAGGTTTAGGGGGGGGCCACAATAGTTTTCTGCCGAATCCCAACCGGTTGTCGGTCAGCTTGATCGATTTTAACTGCACGGCCCGGAGGGTGGTTTTCATCAATACGGCATAGGGATATCGTTTGAGATAGGTTTTTTTGGCTT
>JAGHDB010000359.1 GCA_021160155.1 Bacteroidales bacterium
AATACATTTAGGATAGTTACTACTGCAACTAATTCAAGAGAGTGAAAAAAGTAAATCATCAGTACATCTCCGATAATATTTGCTGAAGCCATGGCAAATACTTTAATCATGTTAAGTCTGGGACGATTAATGGCATCCAGTGCTACTCCGCTGAAACGATCCATCGGAAGAAGCAGTGCATAAATCAGAAATACCAAAAAAATGGTATATGAACCCAGATATTCCGTTCCGCCCAACAGTAATGTCAATGGTTTAGCCAGAAAAAACAAGGCTGCCACAAATGGAATAAAGATCATAGTTGCCAGACCGGTATAATTATAATACAACCGTCGAACCTCAAAATCCCTGTTGACCTTACTGGCCTTACTCATAAGCGGAAAAACCACCGTAACAAGACTTCTGATCGGGATTTCCACAATTTCAATCAGCTTGAGTGGAATGCTGTAATAGGCAACATCCGTAGAAGTCATCATGATACCCAGAATAAACGTATCCGAACTCTTCAATAAATTGGATCCCAGTAAGGTACCCAAACTATATCTTCCAAAATTAAACTGTTCACGAATACGGATCCGGGTACTTGCCCGGATATATTTAATACCTGACCATCCTGAAAGAAGGGTAAAAACAGCAGATAATCCAAAAGAGATCAAGTGTGCAACAACCACCCACTCAACTTTCAACCTGAACCAGAAAAAGTTGATTATCAAGAAAACAAAAAACAAACCCATATTAATCAATCTCAGACCCAGTATTTTAACAAATTCTAAACGGGCCTGAAGAATGGAATAGGCAATATTTACAGGCATCACAATCACAGCCAGCACAGGGTACCAGGTAAAGAAGAGACCAAAACCTTTATGGTGTATCGGTCCGGGGAAAAGCAATAATGAGGTATAAGTCAATACAATTGCTATCAGCGACACAATGCCTGACAATATCCATGAAGCACCTATCAATTCAGCCACTTCATCATTTTTATGGCTTCCCGAGAGGAATCTGACCAGGGGAGTTCCGGTCAGGCCTGACCGGATCATTTCAATAAAAGCGAAACCTGAAAGGTAAATCACCCATTCACCAAAAGCATCCTTGCTCAATGATCGTGCAAGTAGAAAAATATTTGCAAAACCAATTGCTGCAAAAGTTAATTGACTGGTAAAAGAGATAAAATTATTGTCTTTAACGATTTTGAAGAATGACTTCATTGCAATTAAAGTGTTTTAGCTGTTCTGAAGTCGAGGTTAATTAATTTCTTCACAAAGACCCGCACCTTGCTGCGCTGTTTTGGAATTTCACCAATAATATTTTCAAGATAGTCAACCTGGCAACCGTTCAGCAGGGTATAAATCTTATGATCAATCTGTGATTTATATAATGTGAGCGCCTCCGTATCCGCATCGTTCCAGGTTCGGTTTGCCCGGCAAACCAGGATAGTCATATGACCTGACCGTGTTAAAGCAGCAGGGTATTCATTAGTCAGCAAAGCAGGCAATTCAACCAGAATATATTGGTATCCACGGGTTATCAGGGTGAAATTTTTCAGTAATTCATTAATATTCTTAACACCCATGAAATTATCGGGTACTTCGTATTCAAAATCCCATGAATCTTCATTGTTTTGGGATTTGGCAAAACCTGTATGGGTTCCGGGATCTTCTTGCTTTTCCAACGGTTTGATATAAAGCACTTTATTCCCTGAATTCCGGAGTTTCTCCACGATTCTGGAAGCAATAAATGTTTTACCCTCTTTATTTCTTGTACTGGTAATAAAGAACAAAAACGGCACTTCGCCTCTCGTTCTCATGCTAAGATCTTCAAGTTTAATTTTCTGTGCAATAATATCTACCAGCCGTGTTGTGATCAGGGAGTAATTAATTCCTTTCTCAGGATGGAGAGGTATTTTCGGGAATGCTCCGATCAGTTTTTGCCCCGTCCGGTGTGCAGCACGCTCAGGCATTTTAAGTGTCGAATCAATAAATTCGAGGAATATGACAAGTCCTCCTGAAAGAAGCAGGCCGACAATAAACGAAACCATCAGGATCACCATTCTTTTTGAAGGATTAGGTTTCAGCGGATAATAAGGAGCATCTATCACCTGAAGGTTTGACTGTTCCACATTCTTCAGTTTGGTCATACTGAGGTTATAATTATGAAGATGGTCAAGGTATTCCTGATTAGCCAGCTCAATTTGACGATTCAATGTGGTAATCTTACTTCCCATAGGAGCCAGGTTATCATACACATTCAGGTATTCCTCTTTTCTTTTTGTCAGCACATTGTATCTGGCCCGGCTCTGTTCCACTTCGATTGCTTTATTCAGCCACTGGGATAATATAGCCTGACGATTAATTCCGGCAGTTGAGCGGGAGAGTGCAAAGGCTTTATTCACCTCATTCTCGAGTTCTCTTTCTAACCGTGATTCTTCAAGTCTCAGTCGACTCATAGTTTCAGGGTCTGAAGTTTTATCTGCTTCTTTAAGAGCTATCAGTGAAGAAACCTTATACAGGCGGTCGCGTTTATCCAACAGTGTTTTATTTTGCAAAGTCAACCGCTCCTGATCACCCATATTTTGTTCTATGGTTTGAAGGCCTGCTTTTGCTGCTGATAGTACACCGAGTTCAGCATACCAGGCCTGGTCAACGCTCTCTTTTTGTTCTGCAATGGTTCTGCTTTGTTCATCATAATTAATGATCCGGTTTTTCATCCTGAAATTTAGATCTTCTTGTTCCAGGCTATCCAGCATATCTTTTGCAGAAATCATTTTATCCCTGAAATAATTTGAAACAACGGTTGCCTGTGAAGAGGTGATTGACTGGAATTTCCGGGTAAAAACTTCAGTTATTATTTCAAGGGTTTGTTGGCAAACTCCGGGATCATCAGATTCAAATGAGAGACGAATCAGGTCAGAGTTTTGTACACGGGCTACCTTAATGGATGAAATTTTCTCTACACTGTAAAAGGGATTTGTAGATTGAAGAGTTTGGTAAATGTAGTTACTCTGGTCCTGCTCCTTATAGGCTTTCAGGTTTTGATATGTTTGTTCCAAAGCGCTCACATGGGAAAGAACTTCCTGAAAAGTATGATTAAAAGTATTACCCAAAGAGTCCATACGTTGTGAGTAATCCTGCTCGTTAGTCAGATTGGTTATTTTACCGGGTTTTGTCACAGGCACCTGCCTGGTCACTACAGAATCGACCCAATAGGATTGTGTGGTTTCACCTACAATAATCTTTTGTCCGCCATGAAGATTAAGCTCTGAAACATTATTAAGCTGTAAAAGATCATTCAGGGAAATATTGAAATTCCGAGCAATAGCTGAGGGATAATCTCCCGATTTCACTGTATAATACTTTGGGACCTTTCTTTGTTTCTCCACACGAACGGAAGAGGTCTCTGTTCGTGTGGCCGGAGTCCGGGATGCAGACCGGGCAGATAAAACAACCGGTTTTACGGTTGTTGAAGCAGTATGATCTCCGGATGGCCTGACCACCAGGTCGAGCACTTCACGAGGAATCTCGTTCAGCAACCGGTTACGTGTATCTTCAGAGCAAATCCGGTTATCAGGTTGTTCCAGAAGAAGATGTTGTGCCATCAGCCGAAGAGCTGTTTCTTCCTGAATATCCCTGCTTTTTATCAGGTTAATCAGATTATCAAATTTAGCACTTGTGGCATAATAGTCATAATTTGAAATACTGACTCCTGATTCAAGATTAATTCCTGTAGCAATCCCGGTATAGATTGTGGTTTCTGAGCTGTAAGAATGGGGTTGATTTCTGGTCAGAATAAATACAAGAAAGGCCATAAAAAAACCGGTACCCAGGATCAGGGTGATATTTTTTATGACCAGTCGTATAAAATAGATCAGATTCATTAAGGTTTATTTCGACATAGAACTGATTGAGACACCAATTAGTTCTTCAAGAAGCATATAGGCATCTTTCCAGTCTTTTTTAGCCAGTTCAAATTCTTCCCTTGCTTTGCTTGTATTCAGGACAACCTGAGAATACTGTTCTATATTGATATCTCCCGATTCAAATGATTTTTTCGCCCAAGTTTGATTGAGGTTCTGTTGTGTCAGGTAATCATTTTTAATTAAAATCAATTTCTCCATATAGGTTAATTGATTATAAAG
>JAGHDB010000351.1 GCA_021160155.1 Bacteroidales bacterium
ATTACAGTCTTTGTCTGACTAACTTATCAGACGTTTTTGGGTTAACTGAAACTCTGATAATTAACTACTCTCCGAATGGAAATTTTATCGCATCACCCATCTATTCAGGCAGAATCAATGAAGTAGAACTAAACTGCCTTAAGACAAAAAAAGTATTGTTACCCAAGAAACGGGATCAACTTGCCGGGATGATAGAAGGATTTACCGGTGAAGAACTCCCAGTCCTTGCATTATTGTATTTAAAAAACTAACCACATTAGCGAATTGCAGGGAGGAGGTCACACTGTCTGATAAAGGGGAAGTCTACAGTACCACTTCCAAAGTTAAAGCAGAACTCAAAGCAGGAACAAACCTTATGCAAAATTACTGTGGCAAAAGCTTAAATCTTCAGCAAATCTCCCCAAAGTCGATCTAAAAAAATCCGATAGGGTACAATTCTGATATTATCTACCACTCTTTCAACTGTTTCATTGCATACGAGCATTGCCTCCGCAGGACTGAACTCATCTCTGAATGAACGGATTGGGCGGAGGTCCTTGAGATGAATCCGGGTTTTCCCCTTTACCTCAATTGCAATTGCTCCGCTACCAAGAATAAAATCAACTTCCAAACCTGACTTTGTTCGCCAAAACTCTATCTCAAAGTCCTTTTCTCTATATGACCTGTACGCAAGAAGTTCCAACAAAATAAAATGCTCAAAGGCTTTTCCAAACAGCTCTCCTTTCTCCTCTGTCAAAATTCTCTTTGTAACTGCTCCTGCAACACCGGTATCAAATAAATAAAATTTAGCCGATCGGGTTATTACCTGGCGGTTTTGTCTTTTTTTAAAAGGATGAATAAAAACCCCCATTAATGTGTCTATCAGGATTTTATAGTACTCTTTGACAGTCTTGGAATTTACTCCAAATCAGCACTATTTTTATTGCCTGATTCTTAAAACTGTTTGGTGACCTCCTCCCTGCAATCCGCAACGATCTAAATTAGAGAAAAGGGCAATATTCATGTAGTTTTAAAACCTGAGAATATTGTAGTATTGCTATTTAAGGGAAACTTACAGTTTTTTCCGATAACCATATTAGAACCATAAATGTCTGGTAAGGGCCAGGCATATTTTGTGGAACCTTTCATGATGAGTAAATTTATAATCTTTGAAATATGGTAAAAAGAGATCGAGCCTATTGTTTAATAGGATAATGAACTTCAAAATCGGAATAGATAATTACGGGCTTTATCCATTGCATTTAGATCCGATGGAGACGCTTCAGTGGGCCCTGCAACACGGTGCCGAAGGGGTGGCTTTTTCAGGTCTGGATGATGATAACCGTGGTAAATGTACCCCGGCCTACCTGAAAAAGATGAGCTCCTTTGCCCTCGATCATGATCTCTATATCGAATGGGGCGGTGGTCAGCATATCCCCCGTGACCTGCAGACCGGTGCACCTAAATCAATCGGTGAAATCAATCGCAGAGCCGCTGAAGAAGCCTCCCTCCTGGGTACGCGGATCATCCGCTCCTGTTCGGGCGGACTGATGCGATGGGATCCTGCATTTGTCCCGACCAGGCAACTGATGGATGAAATGGCTGAATTTCTTTCGGGACAAATCAGGATGCTGAATGATTATCAGGTTGTGCTGGCCATTGAAACCCATTTTGAACTGACTACCTTTGAACTGATCCGGGTCTTTGAACAGTGTGGGGTTCAACCGGGCGGACCGGTAGGTATTTGTTTGGATACCATGAACCTGCTGACCATGCTTGAAGATCCCGTAGCTGCTACCCGGCGTATCCTGCCGTGGGTAGTCTCCACACATATCAAAGACGGGGGACTCCGGTTAACCGACCGGGGGTTACAGTCGTACCCACTACCCATCGGTAGCGGTATCGTGAATCTCAAAGAGATCATTACGCTGCTGGCCACATTGCCACACAAGGTTCATCTATCTATTGAAGATCATGGCGGACTGTTTGACCTTCCGGTTTTTAATCCGGATTTTTTGAAGGAATTCCCCGATCTGACTACCCGGGAGCTGGTGCAATTGTTGCAACTCGTCATGCAGATCAACTCAATGCCCGCCCAGGTCAGCCGCCTGCCGCTTCAGCGCGAAGAATGGCCAAAACAGTGCGATACCCGGATCACGCAGGATATTGTTGCACTTAAAAAACTGGTCGGTTCATTAACCGTTAGCTGAGGTACTGCAATGTCAAAACATTATAAATTCAAATATAAGAAACCGGATGAGCTGCTTGAGGTTGCCCGGGAGCTCAAACTGGATCTCCCGTTCAGTACCAATATTGACATCCTTTTAAAGCCCTCTACAGTAGCCGGAATTGAAATTCCCAACCGTCTTGTGACCCAACCTATGGAGGGATTTGACGGATCTGCACAAGGTGCACCCGGGGAGTTGACCTACAGAAGGTACCGGAGATTTGCATCGGGAGGAAGCGGAATGATCTGGTTTGAAGCCACCAGCATTGACCCGGATGGGCGCTCCAATCCGCATCAGTTGATGCTGACACCGGATACCCTGGATGATTTTACCCGGCTGGTCATTGAGACCCGGTTAGCAGCCACAGAGAAGTTCGGCGCTGCGCATCGCCCTTTGCTGGTCATCCAGCTTACCCATTCAGGGCGATATGCCGATCCAAACCTTAATCATCATAAAGTTTTCGCACCTAATCCATTTCTGGATCCAATTGACAGTCGGCCTGAAATCTGGAAAGATGAAGAACTGGAAGTCATCGGAGAAAAATTTCAAAAAGCCATTC
>JAGHDB010000265.1 GCA_021160155.1 Bacteroidales bacterium
AAAACTCCGTAATTGAACCGGTAATTCCAACGGAGGAGGAGAATACAAATCAACCGCAACCTTTTGTACCTGACAACCCAATCCACTTCCAAGAAGAAAAACCACGGGAATAATCCATTTAACACACTTCATATTTATTCTTTGTTACCTGGTTCCATACCATCTTCTTACAAACCATTCCAAAGCTAACAAGCCGGCCAGTAACCAAAGGATCCATCCCCGGCTGATCAACTCCGACCACTTGTACGCTACAAATTTTGATGATGCTTCCGGTTTAATATCATGCAGCATATTTTTTACTTCATTCTCATTAAAACCATAAACAAACCGTCCCTCTTTCGAAACCGCCAGCCTCTTTAGAAGAGCAATGTCAGCTATCCGGTTTAAATCTTCAGCATGAATGGTCCTGACCCTGAAAAGGCCTTTCCGGCTGAATGTTTCCCGGCCTAAAACAGTTTCTGCCCGGTACCGGTACACTCCCTGCTCATAACCGGAAAAATCAAGCAGATAATGATTGGCTTCACGGCCAAACTGGTATTTTGCCGATCTGCCTTTGTCATCCCTGATGACCAGGGATACATCAGGTTCATTCACCGGTTCAAGGTTTGAATTATACAACATGGCCGTAGCGTGAAAGTTATCGCCTTCAGATACCACCGCGGGGAAATGAACCAGAAAACGATCGCGGTGTTCATCAATCATCAGATACTGAACGACTTGTCGAACCCATTGATCAAAATAGAAATGATCCTCATGTGCGAGATATTCATAAATACGCCACCTCCAGATACCTTCACCGAAAACAAATCCTTGATGCACTCCATTGGATCTGCCAAGCAGTATCAACGGATCTTCAAGCGTTACATTCAATATCTTTTGAAAGCTGAAAACTTCCGATGACGATGCGGACCGGTAACTCATCACCGGGCCTGCCAACGGAGGCCATGCTTTCATGTGTCCGGCAAAATCCCCCGGAAGAGTAAAAAGGGAAAAACGGGGATTAAAAACCGGTTGCATCTCTTCAGCCTGATCCGTCTTACGGGTCAGATAAACAGCAGACTGCCTCTTGTTAACAGACTTTATATCAGTAGCCGGGGTAATAATCCACCAAACCGGTTTATTCTCTTTGGCCCATTTGTCAAACCACTCCTGCATCGGGTGACCGATATCCGGGAGACCATGTAATATGATCAGGCCGGGATTTAGCGTATCCTGTTGATAATCATCAATATTAACAGCATGAAAGCTCAAACCCGACACTCCTTGCAATGCTTGTTGAATGGCACCCACGTCGGGATTAACAGAAGTAAAAAGACACAATACCTCACCCTCATCACCCGTAGCCCGTACGGTAAAAAAGCGGGTATTGTTGCTCAAATTTCTCTCTTTGGCAGATGATTGTATCCTCACTTCAACGGGATATTCACCAGGTCTGTCAGCTTTCAACGTAAAATCATACCAGGGTCTCCATGAATCAGGATTTTGATCCAGGGATAATCTCCGTACCAGATGATTGTTAAGCCAAACCTGTAACTCAGCCGTGTCTGATCCCCATCCTTTCTGAAAAGGATAAACCCGGATCTTAAACTTTCCCGGAGTATGTATCCATCGATTATACAAAACCTCCCTGATTTCAAGATCGGGATGCGGCAGTGTATCGCCTATCCCAATTACATTTACGGTAAAAGGCAAATCGGTAGCAGCAGCTACAGGATCCAGACCACTGTTCACATTACCGTCGCTGATCAGAAACAGTGATTGGACCGGCTTATCCGTATAATCCAAACGGAGATTGTTAAACAGAGCCTCAAAATCGGTTTTCGAATCACTGAAATCATCTGAAACTCCTTCCCGTACCGAATCACCAAATAACCAGTGATCTACCTGAAATGACCCCTGTAATTGATCAGTGATCTGCTTTGTTAAACTTTGTACCCGGGCCACTACGGAAACTGAATCATTATTATTTACAATTGAATGGCTGTGGTCTTCCGCAAGGATGATTATGGGTTTACGGATTTTTTCTGACCTGGCACGAATCCAGGGTGAGATCAGCAACAATCCGATGATCCCGATCACCGTGATCCTGATGAAAGCTAAAATCAGGCGGACTGCAGGAGGAAAAAGCCTGTTGCGAATATTTTTTTTGTACAATATCCACGCGGCAACTCTTGCCAATACAAGAAAAACCGGTAGAAGCCAGGCAGGATATTGTGTCTCAAAAAGCATGGTAACTTAAGTCAGCATACCACCGCAAACCTGAAGTACCTGTCCACTTACGTATGAAGAGAGATCAGAAGCCAGGAAAAGAGCCGCTTTTGCCACTTCTTCAGGAGTTCCGCCACGTTTCAGGGGGATTTTTGCTGCCCATTCTTTACGCACATCCTCAGAAAGTTTCGCGGTCATTTCTGTCAGGATAAATCCGGGTGCGATAGCATTACAACGGATATTTCTTGACCCCACTTCACGGGCAACCGTTTTGGTAAAACCGATCATCCCGGCTTTGGAAGCCGAATAATTCGCCTGACCGGCATTCCCGCTGACCCCCACTACGGATGACATATTTATGATGGATCCCTCACGCTGTTTCAGCATCACCGGTTGTACGGCTTTTGTGAGGTTGAAAACCGATTTCAGATTTACTTTGATCACTGCATCCCATTGTTCTTCAGTCATCCTCATTAATAGAGTATCCCGGGTGATTCCCGCGTTATTCACCAGGATATGAATCGCCCCAAACTCGGCCAATGCCTCCTTCACCACCTGGTGCGCCTGTTCAAAATCACTCGCATCCGAAGCATATAATTTGGCTTTCACTCCTTTATCTTTAAGGATCTTTTCCAACTCCTTCGCATGCTCGTCATAGAACAGGTCCGTCAGGATCAGATCGGCACCTTCATCGGCAAATTTTTCGGCGATCGCCCGGCCGATTCCCCGGGATGCTCCGGTGATCAGGGCTGTTTTTCCTTGTAATAGTTTCATATTCTACAACGATTTTTTCATCATGGAACCGATGTGGGCCGGTGATTCAACCACATTGATCCCACATTCACGCATCACTTTCATTTTGGCAGCAGCCGTATCCTCGGTACCTCCAATAATGGCACCGGCATGACCCATACGACGTCCCTTGGGTGCCGTCTGACCGGCAATAAAACCTACTACCGGTTTTGTACCATGTTCTTTGATCCATCTGGCAGCATCGGTCTCCATGGTTCCGCCAATTTCTCCGATCATAACGATTCCTTCGGTATCCGGATCATCCATAAAAAGCTGAATGGCATCCAGGGTGGAAGTCCCGATAATCGGATCCCCTCCTATTCCGATACAGGTCGACTGGCCAATACCCAGGCGGGTTAATTGATCCACCGCTTCATACGTCAGTGTGCCTGAGCGGGAAACCACTCCGACCACACCTTTTTTATGGATAAAACCCGGCATGATCCCCACCTTGGCCTCTTCAGGAGTGATCACACCCGGACAGTTCGGTCCGACTAACCGGGCTTTCCGGTCTTTCAGAAAATGTTTCACCTTTACCATGTCCTCCGTCGGAATACCCTCGGTAATAGCCACTACCAGTTCAATATCCGAATCTGCCGCTTCCATAATGGCATCAGCGGCAAACGAAGGGGGTACAAAAATTACCGACACATTGGCACCCGTCTGTTTGACTGCCTCCTGAACGGTATCAAAAACCGGAAGATCAAGATTGGTCTCCCCACCCTTTCCGGGAGTTACCCCGCCAACTACTTTAGTACCATACTCAATCATCTGGGATGCATGAAATGTTCCCTCTTTACCGGTAAAACCCTGTACAATTACACGAGAATCTTTGTTAAGTAATACTGACATAATGATTTATTATTGTCTGTTTCATATAGAACTCACAAAGATAAAAAAAGTACGAACAACCCACTTCACTTACATCCAATCATCCGCCAACTAAAAATCTATAACCAATATCCAACATCTAACATCCAATATCTAATATCTAATATCTAATATCTAACATCCAATATCCAATATCCTCCTTATCTTTATCTTTCTAAACCGTGCAACATGCCAACCGCTGACACTATAGCTGCGATATCCACTCCGGCCGGGAGCGGAGCCATCGCGATGATCCGTCTCTCCGGGCCCCAGGCTTTCGGGATACTGGGCAAAGTATTCAAACCCGGCAAAAAGGGTCAAACTTTATCCCAAATGAAAACCCACACCAATCTGTTGGGAACCATTCATAATGAATCCCGGGTTATTGATGAGGTAGTAGTCAATGTATTCAGATCACCCAACTCATACACCGGTGAAGATCTTTTAGAGATTACCTGTCACGGTTCAGTCTATATTCAGCAGGAGATACTCGCTTTATTAATCCGTCAGGGAGCCCGGTTGGCACATCCCGGTGAATTTACCCAGCGGGCTTTTTTAAACGGCAAGATGGATTTGAGCCAGGCCGAAGCGGTAGCGGATCTGATTGCTTCATCCGGCAAAGCAGCTCATCAACTGGCAATGAAGCAGATGCGCGGGGGGTTCTCCAAAGAGCTTGATATTCTGCGTGTTCAAATGCTGCAATTCGTTTCACTTATTGAACTGGAACTGGATTTTGCCGAAGAGGATGTGGAGTTTGCCGACCGGTCACAGGTACGTGAATTGATTGAAGAGATCCTGGTGCAAGTCAATCAGCTGATCCGTTCTTTTGAATTGGGTAACGCGGTGAAAAACGGAATCCCGGTAGCTATTGTGGGTGAAACAAATACCGGAAAATCCACCCTGCTGAACAGCTTATTGAAAGAAGATAAAGCCATCGTTTCGGATATCGCAGGGACTACGCGTGATATAATTGAGGATGTAATTCATCTTGAAGGAATTGAATTCAGGTTTATCGATACGGCCGGATTGCGTCATACGGATGACACTATTGAGAATCTGGGAATCGAACGAAGTTTCCAGCAAATCGATAAAGCGCTAATCGTACTGTTGGTCACTGATCCCACAGCCCCTGAAGCACAGAGTCAGCGATGGGTATCCAGGGTTGCTGAAAAAATCCGTGACGACCAGCACCTGGTTATCCTGGTCAATAAAACAGACCGGAATCCGGAAGCAGCAAGGCAGAGAAAAACATATATCCAGTCACAAAGTTCCGGTAGTAAGAAAGCAGAGATCATTCTCATTTCGGCCAAAACAGGATCGGGACTGGATGAATTAATCTCTACCCTGCTGACAACCGTAAATCTTTCAGCCCTGGATAATCAGGATGTCATTGTCACGAATGTTCGTCATTTTGAAGCACTTGAGCACACCAGAGAGGCACTTGACCGGGCATTGAACGGACTAAGCACAGGCATTTCAGGCGAGTTCCTGGCCCAGGACATCCGTGAAGCACTCGGCTACCTCGGCGAAATCAACGGCACTATTACCACTGATGAAATTCTGGGAAATATTTTTAAGAATTTCTGTATCGGCAAGTGAATAAAGCGAAAGCGGAATTTCAATTATTTTACCACTATCATCCTGATTGTCGTGTCAGCTCCATCTATTGAAAGGCGGCAATAAGCAGATCGGGATTATCCGGATTCATCATAATGGCAGGCTTATTAGAATGACGTTGGTTGCTGATCATCACATTTTGAGTAAAAATACTGTTCGTCACCAAGAATAAGATACACAGAACCGCATGGTATCTCATGATATCCTCTTTTTATTATATCGCTTTGAAAAATAAAGGTAGGCCTTTCTTTTGTAATTAATTACTAAAAATATGATGCATC
>JAGHDB010000371.1 GCA_021160155.1 Bacteroidales bacterium
ACTCTGCATATATTCCGGATCCATTATTATCTGTTAAAGTGACATGATTCATATCCATTACGGCGTGATCTGCAAAAATTAATGGCTGACTCCGTCCATGTCCGTAAGTGCGACGTCCGTCCCCTCCTCCATGAAACATCATCACCCATTCGAATGTACTGGTTGAATCCACATTATGGATTTCCACTCCTCCCCAAATACTGTCAGAAACTCTCGGCATAATAACAATAGGCTCTGCCAGAGTACCCTCCATAGCGATACGGCCGTAGGAGATAATGTTTTTGGCTTTGTTAAAGATCAGTTTGGCACCGGCCTGAATAATAAGATTAGCCGTATCCACGATGGTGAGATCGCCTGTAATCCGGTAATCCACTCCTGAAGCAAGAATCAGACTCTTTTCCATTGTGCCGGAAAGATAAACTTTGGGTCTTGAGTCTACCACCTGCACATACCTGCTGTAAGGATACCCATCAATAGAAATGTTAAAATCATGATCAGCGGTCACCTGTGTCACCAGAGAACCTCTTCCGTTCCGGATCCGGATCTCACGGTCACTCAAGCTACCGGATGTCACGGAAAGATTAAATGCCTCATTGACTTTCCGGTCGATATTTCCATTGGCATCCGTAATGGTGACCAGCACCGGCATCCACTCTCCGCTGATCACTTGTGCAGGCGCCACAATATTGGCATCTACCAGGTGATTAACCTCGCCGGGTGTGGGATAATTAAACGTAATAAAATCTCCTGTTGCATCCGGCAGACGTCCCATACTTTCACCTTGATTCAGATAATTATAATCCACCCGGTCAATCATTTGCACCCAATCTCCGGCATTTTTTGATAGCACCACAGCGCCATGGTCTGCATTTAACTTAAAATTGGTATTAAGCGGCCCAACTTCCGGGGTTGCGGAAGCTAAAAACAGGATATGTTCACCGGGATCAAGATTTGTCAGGTTGGGAAATCCGTCCGGGATCCGGTATTTCAACATATTATCAGGGGTGTCACTCAGGTAATATCCGGCCAGGTCAACAGTTACGGATCCGGTATTAACCAATTCGATCCAGTCGGTACTACCCCAATATCCCTGCTTACCAGGCAAAGCGGAAAGTTCATTTATCCTGATATCTTTGTATATACCAACCGGATTTGGTGCTCCGGGTGATCCTCCCAGGTATTGTGATTTAACCCAGTTGTTTCCCTCGTTGTTATCTGACTGAATATTATCTAAAGCGATGGAATATCCGCTCTCAGGAACAGAAACCGGCCAGGGTGAAGTTGTTGCATAGTTGACCCGGTCAGCCACCGTACCATCCGGCTGGTAGAGGATAAGCTCCTCACCTGAATTATTTAAATCACCTGATGACCATTGATAAACCGGTCCCCGGACAAAAGAGTAATTACTGCTTTCTGCTGTTACCAGAACGGTTTCGCCTGTATTCAGCCAAACATTATCCTGAAATGTACAAGCGATTCCTGAAAAGTAATAACCGTTCAGATTCACTTTACTCCGGCCTGCATTGGTCAGTTCGATATACTCATAAGATTCTCCTGTGTTTGGTGGCGGAGCATAATAAATTTCACTGATCACCAGATCTCCTTCACGTTGCGGAATAAATAAAGCCGTTATGGTATAGTCATCATCTCCTGAAAGATTTAATTCCGAATCAGGATTTATATCCGGTGTGCCGTCAATTTCCCATCCCTGAAACAGGTAACCCGGATATGCTTTGGCACTAAGTTTGAAAGGAGCTCCCTGAAACGGATGACCCGAATAGGTTTGATCAGTAAGCAGACGGTCATTTGAAAAAACCTGACCCGCATTAGGCGGAGCAACTGATATACTCAGGTCGATCGTTGAAGAGGTGTTGAAAAAATCCTCCATATAATTCTGCTGAACGGCTGCTCTTTGCCGGGCAAAATCCCTCATCTCCTCAACCTTGTTTTCCCAATCGGCTTTTGAGGTAAGTGTACCGGTAAATGTTCCTTTCCATCGTTCAATATGCCTGGCTATATAGGGATCGATCATATTTGCCATACTATCAATCATATGAAGCGCCCGGTTTTTTTCAAAAACCGTTTCTGAAAGAACTGTCAGCCGGTTCAACAGACGTTTTTTAAAATCATGATTTTTTACCAGTGACTTAAATACCAGGTCCACAGAATTCAAAGAAGAAAGCACATTCTGATCAAGAAACGTATAACCATAATCCAGGTCTGAAACTGTATATTTGAATTTACCATCCGGTGTTTTGGTCCTCCATACCCGCCGGTTATGTAACCAACTCCGGTTGGCAGTCAGTATCTCAATACTGACATAATCGAGGTAATTATTCAGATCGATCATTGATCCTGCCTGAGCATAGTTATCGGGATCAGTCATATCATTGGCTGTCACGAAATTCCACATAGCCCAATAAGCTGCATCATCTCCGGATTTCACTTCAATACGCGGCGGATAAAAATCATTATCCACATAGAGCAGGTCGGTCTGATCCGGATCAACCTGGTGATGAGCAAGCAGGTATTGTTCATTATATTTTTCACGGATGTTGTGAATACCCATATAGCTGCCATTGATAAAGACAACAGATGGTCGGTAATTCTGAAGATCCAGATCTGTTTTCCCTTCAATCAGGCTTTGTTCAAACCCATCCCTGAACATAGTTTCCCTCCAGTCATCGGATGAACTCCGCAATACGAAAGACTGATAATACGTAATTGGAGAATCGGGGAAAAGCCGGTAATTCAAGCCGTCCAGGCCATTTTCATCGGGGCGGACAAAAACGGAGAGTGATTTTTGTGAAAACCTGACTGCACCCCGGCCAAACAAACGCAGGTCAACCCGGCTGGTAAACCCGGTACCGTCAGGTTCAAAAAACTGAAGAACAGCCGGTCGCTTCCACTCTTTCCGTTCAGTCAACCGGTCGTCAAGATAAATCCCCATTGATTCATCAGAAAGAAACCGGTCATCAATGGCAATTGAAATTACCGGGATATTAAAATTCTCATCGATCAGGTAACTTTGGGTAACCACTTTCCCGGGCAATTGATTATCTTTAAAACACCGGGCTTTGATAACACTACTGTAACTCACTGTGAGCGGACCGGTATACCGGTCAGAGAATAAGTCAGGGTCTGAACCGTTTCTGGTATAACGAATAGTCACATTGGGATCATCAGCGGTTAGCTCCAGTTCAACGGATCCGGCATACAATCCTGCCTTCTTGGAGAATACAGGTTTTGGAGGCAGTTCCCCCGTGGATACACCACCTTGATTAGTTGCGCCCGGAGTTGGAAAGCCGAACCACCCCAACGTATCTTCTCCATCCTGTAACCGGCCGTATGAATTATTCGGCGGTACAGAAGGGTAATGAAGAGAATCGACCAAATCTCCTGAATCATTATAAAGAGCAAGAAATTCTCCGGAGCCTGAAAGATGAAAATTAGTATGCAATCCGGCATTCGTACCATCTGCGTAAACCAAAAGGTAAGCACCCGAATTAATTACCGTTCCGGACGGAAAGGTCCATTTTTTTGGTTTAGCAAGATTATCCGAAAGTGTATATCCACCCAGATCAACAGGTTCATAGCCACTGTTTAGCAACTCAATCCAATCCGTAAACTGGTTTTTATCATCCGGGAAGTACGAATAATTCCTCGGAGATATCTCATTGATAACCATTGGATTCAAAGCATGCAAAGAGGCTGCCAGCTCAAGATCAAAGCTGATGTCCGAGCTGGTTGGAGATTGCTGATGCACCTCAACCGCAATGATATTGACACCCGTAATCAGGGCATCTGCATCCACGTAAAAAGGCAGGTAAGTAGATTCTTCGTCTCCCCCCACTGCAATGACGGCCATAGTTTCAGGGCCCACCTGATCCGGCATGTTGGTTGAAACTATTTGTATCCCGTTGAGATAAACGACCGCCCCATCGTCGCGCAACAATTTAATAAGCAGACGCTGATAATTATCCGCATCTGCCACATTAAATGATTTTCTGAAGTAATAGGTAATGTATTTGTTTGATGCATCCGTACCATAATTCAGGATGGTTTGTTCATCCCCGTCTCCGTAACCCAATTGCGCGGGTCCTTCAGACCAGGTTTGATCATTGAAATCCGGCAAATTCCAATTACTTCCAGGGAAAACTCCGGAATCATTATATTTCCAGACCGAATGTTCCGGAATCAGAGTGGTATTTTGTCCGAAGCCACCGGACCAGCCCACCATTCCCATGAGGATGATCATCACCATCATCATCCGGCAGATTTTGCTATTTCCCAAACGGATCATTTTCCGGATTAACACTTTTATTTAATCAACAACATTTTATAGGAATCCCGATAATATTCATAGTAGACGGTATAATAATACAATCCGGGAGCCATTTTTCGTCCGTACCCATCCTTACCATCCCACGTCAACAGATAAGAGCCGGGAGTATAATTCCGATCGGCCAGAAGGCGAATACTG
>JAGHDB010000143.1 GCA_021160155.1 Bacteroidales bacterium
TAGCAGGATCGGAAGGATAAAACCGTAAATGGCTCCGAAAAAGTGCGTATCATGGGCTACATGACTATCTGAACGACGGCTCATCGCCCAGCTGTATCCCAGGTAAAGAATGGCAAAGATAATTCCGGGGATAGGTAGTAGGCCGAAAAAATAGATTTTACTCCAGGGATTAAAAAAAATAGTGGCAAAAACCACTGCCGAAACAGCACCTGAAGCTCCCACAGCATTATAATGGTAGTCGCCTCTGTGCTTAAACAATGCATAGAGTGGAGAGATAAGGATCGCTCCAAAATAGAGCAGGATATAGTAAGGAATGGCTCGATGGCCGAAAAAATGATGAAAATACTGTTCCAATCCCTGACCAAAACTGTAAAGAACAAGCATATTGATGATCAGGTGTGTCCAGTTGGCATGCAGAAAGGCATGCAGAATCAGTCTTGCATATTGTCTGCGTTTCAGGATCTGTACCGGGTTTAATTGATATCTGTAAAGCAGACTTGTGTTTGAGAATGCCGCAATGGAGAATATGGAGGTAACGATCACAAGGAAAATAGTCATGAAAGTTATGTTTTAGTGTAATATTCTATAGGTCATTTCTTTAAGCAGATCGCTCTCAGAGGTTCCCACCCGGTTTACTCCTTTGGATCTCAGATCGTATTCTCTTAAGATAGAGATAATTTCAACTACTTTTTTTCTGGAATAATTTTGTATGGCCTGTAAATAATCAGGCACAAAATAAGAATTGATCTGAAGTGCCGAAGCTACTTTCCGGGTTGACCGGTCTTTCATAAAATGCAGGGCCAGCACCTTGCTGAAAAAATAGAATAATGAACTGATGGTCAGATTGATATGGTTTTGTTTCTGATTGTCGCCCAGGTAATTGATGATGCGGTAGGTTTTGGCGATGTTTTTCCTGGCCATTGCTTTCATTAACTCAAAGTTGTTATACTCTTTGCTGATTCCTATGTTTTGTTCGATATGATCTGGCGTGATCTTGGGGGTTGAACCGGGGAGGGTGATCAGTAATTTATCCAGTTCATGAGAAATCCTGGAGAGATCGTTTCCGATATATTCATTAAGGATCATTGCAGCACCGGATTCAATATGTATATTCTTCTTATTCAGGTAGTTGATGATCCAGCGTGGAATTTTATCATCATAGAGGCGGTTAGAAGTAAAAACCACGCCATTTTTATTGAATGCTTTAAACAGTTTTTTACGTTTATCGAGTTCTTTGTATTTATAGCAGATCACAAGAATTGAAGAGGCCAGAGGGCCGGAAACATAAAAAACCAATTGATCTATTTGATTCAGGAGTTGTGCTTCTTTAACGATCACCAGGTTGTACTCTGATCCCATTGGAAATCTCCGGGCTGTGTTATCCACTGTACCGGCATCACAATCTTTGCCGTATAGAATATTCAGGTTAAAGGGTTTTTGTTCTTCGGTAAGTACTTTTTGTTCAAATGCCTCAGTGATTTTGTCGATAAAATAAGGCTCATTGCCCTGCAGGAGATAAACCGGTTTAAACTTACGTTGTGCGATATCCTGGAGAATTTGTTCGTAATTCATTATCAGTCAGGGATTAGAATTGAAGATGTTTCACCGAAGAGCGATTCTCGGTTATTTCCTGTAATGCTGTGATTCCGATTTGCAAGTGGTCGGCTACGTAATCATGGCTGACTTTTTTATCACTTTCGGCTGTTTTAACCCCGGTTGAGATCATTGGTTGGTCGGTGACCAGCAGGAGGGCTCCGGACGGAATTTCGTTATAGAATCCCACTACAAATATGGTGGCTGATTCCATGTCAATTGCCATGGAACGTGTTTTATAAAGATACTTTTTGAAACGTTCATCATATTCCCATACCCGTTTATTGGTAGTAAAAACCGTACCGGTCCAGTAATCTCTTCCATGGTTACGTATTGCGGTTGATACGGCTCTTTGCAGCATAAAGGCAGGAAGTGCCGGAACTTCGGGCGGGAGAAAATCATCTGAAGTTCCCTCACTGCGAATGGCTGCAATGGGGAGGATCAGATCGCCCACTTTGTTTTTTTTCTTCAGTCCGCCACATTTTCCGAGGAAAAGACAGGCTTTTGGGGTGACGGCACTAAGCAGGTCCATGATGGTAGCTGCATTGGCACTGCCCATTCCGAAATTAATTATGGTTATGGCACCAGACCGGGCATTGGGCATAGGTACGTTCTGGATCATCTTCACCTTATTCCATTTGGCGAATAATTCAACGTATTGATTAAAATTAGTTAAGAGGATGTAAGGGGAGAAATCATCCAGAGGCCGGCCGGTATACCTGGGTAACCAGTTTTCAACGATCTCCTTTTTTGTTTTCATTAGGTGTATTTCAAACAGGGTCAGTATATTTGCTTTTATCGCATTATGATGGAGCGTTTAAATTTACCAACTTATTCATTCAATATAAAATCAGACGGAACACGTCGCTTGATTTTTGATGCCTTTCGCCGAAAATGGGTAGTGCTGACTTCTGAAGAGTGGGTAAGACAACATTTTGCAAGATACCTGACAGAATATAAGGATTATCCTGAGTCACTGATTTCTCTGGAGCATCATATTAAGACTGGCAGAATGAATCTGCGTTGCGATATGTTGGTTTTTTCACGATCCGGGATACCGGTGATGCTTGTTGAGTGTAAAGCACCAGATGTGATTTTATCTCAGCAGGTATTTGATCAGGCAGCCAGTTATTATCAGCAGGTACCTGTTCTTTTAGTGGTTGTAACCAACGGGTTGACTCATTATTGTGCTCAGGTGGATCAAAAAGAGAAACGGTATGTTTTTCAGACGGAAATACCGGATTATGAATGGCTTTTAGCCCAATCGGGGCGGATAAGCTGAAGGTACCATTCATCCATCCATCCATCAAAAGTACGAATCCACCCTTTTCGGGTTCCGATTAACTTAAAGCCGGTTTTTTCAAATAATTGTAGGCTGACGGGATTATCTACCGTCATGGAGGCATATAGTTGATAAAGCATCAGACTGGTAAATGCATAATTCACCAGCAACTCCAGTGCTTCAGAGGCAAATCCCCTGTGCCGGTTTTTATTCTCAGCGATCAGGATACCTACTCCGGCCCGTTGATGAAAGGGGTCATAGTCGAACAGATCAATGAGTCCTATCGGTTGCTGGTCGTTGTCTGTATGTGTAATTACCAGGCGAAGTTGTCTGGTTTGAAAAATGTCGAGATGTATATGGGCCAGATATTCTTTGATTTGATGTCGTGAGATGGGAGTAAGTGTATGGCTGACTCTCCAGACGGATGGATTGTTTTCCCACCGGAACAACAGTTCTTCATCTTCTGGTTCCAGGGCACGAAGAGCTACATGAACACCTTTCAACAAATTTTTTGTCATTTTATCAGAGTTTTCTGATTTCGCTGAAACTTTTCACAAACGGTCGCCTGAATCCTTTGCGGCGAACTTTACTCAGTGCCTGAACGGCTTTAGTCCGGGAAA
>JAGHDB010000016.1 GCA_021160155.1 Bacteroidales bacterium
ACCCGTCTTCGTGCAATACAGCCTGCCATCAGGGCAGTTTTTCTTCTTGATTTGAAAGAGTGCGAAAATTTACCCTTCTGATAGAGCTCCCTATCCCTTCAGGCAATAATCTCCCTTCTCCCAACCATTTATACTATATTTGTGTGTATGAGAAACAGAAATATCTGGATATTGGTCACAATTAGCGGATTGGCCCTGGCCGGTTTGATCATTGTTCAGTTAATCTGGATCCGTAACGCTATCTCTTTGCAACAGAAACAATTTGACCAACTTGTAGCTAAAACCCTGAATCAGGTGGTGAAAAAGGTAGAAACCTATAATGCAGCCAGATCATGGGAAAAATTTCTTGCTGAATTATCACAAAGTCAAGATTCTACGATAAAATCCCTCGTACCCGACCTTTTATCCGGGGCAAAAAAACCCGGCACATACCAGGCACCGGATGAAGCCCGGGATTATTATTATTTTAAAGATAAAAGTTCATTTAACATAGAAACTAAAATCGACCTCATTTCAGGAGACACCCTGTTCTTTGTCAAAGAGAACACACTGTATGACAATAATGAAGATTTACAACCACCTGCCACAGTGACCAAGAAATCCGAAATAGATAAAAACTACCTGAAGATGATCTCCGGGAAAAATGTGTTCGTTAAAAAAGTTTTCAATGAGATCGTAAAAAACGAACAAGCTCTCTCTACCCGGATTAATTTTGTTACTCTGGACTCTATTATACATGATGAGTTCCGGGATATGGGCATTACCATGCCTTACCAATTTGCGGTCAGAACAGGTAACTCTAAGTATCTGTTCAAGAGTAAAGGGTTCAAGGATAATCCTGAATTTCATATCTATACCAACCTGCTGCTTCCCGGGGATGTAGTTACTTCACCCAATTTTTTATTGCTCTATTTTCCCTCCCGGGAGCATTTTATTTTTCAATCTGTTGAAATTATGGCAGGTTCCTCACTGATCCTGGTACTCACCGTTCTGATCATATCCACTATTGCCATTCTGGTTATTTTCAGACAAAAAAAGCTATCTGAAATCAAGAATGACTTCATCAATAATATGACCCACGAACTGAAAACACCTATTTCAACAATCTCCTTGGCATCACAAATGTTGGCTGACAATAGTCTGCATCCATCTGAAAAAAACCTGAATCATATTTCAGTATTAATCCGGGAAGAGACCAACCGGTTAAGTAGCCAGGTGGAGAGAGTACTGCAAATGTCGCTTTTCGATGAAGATCAGATGAAATTAAAGTTAAAAGCTCTGGATATCGACTACCTCGTCAAAAAGGCGGTTGGCAAAATCGCTCTCCAGGTAAACCATAAAAAGGGATCGATCAGACAAAATCTTTCTGCTAACGGCCGACAGGTTAACGGTGATGAAATTCACCTGACCAATGTGATTTTCAATTTACTTGATAACGCCATTAAATACAGCAAGGAAGCACCTGTTATCGAAGTCAGCACTTTTGTCTCGGCTGACCGGGTTCATATTGTGGTAACTGACCGGGGAATCGGTATTCCCCGGGAACAACAGCACAGGATCTTTGATAAATTTTATCGCGTTCCTACCGGCAACATTCATAATGTTAAAGGTTTTGGGCTCGGTCTTAGTTATGTGCAAAAAGTATTGCAATTACATGGCGGAAAAATCAGTGTAAAAAGTGAACCCGGCAGGGGTTCTGTATTTACTGTCGTATTACCTGTTCTTTATTAAATCTATCTCTCATGCCCAGAATTCTTTTAGTTGAAGATGACATCAACTTAGGCACACTGCTCAAAGAGTATTTAAATGCCAAAAAATATGAAACCGATTTGGAAGCGGATGGCTTAAAGGGATTAAAAGCTTTCCGTCGTGAAACGTTTGATCTTTGCATCCTTGATGTGATGCTGCCTGAAAAAGATGGTTTTACTCTGGCACGTGAAATCAGGATTATAAATCCCGAGATCCCAATTATCTTTCTAACCGCCAAGAGCATGAAAAGCGATATTTTAGAAGGATTTAAAGCAGGTGCTGATGATTACCTGACGAAACCCTTCAGCATGGAAGAGCTGCTCATGCGAATTGAAGCAGTACTGCGCCGTTCATCCCAGACCACACAACAAATGGAATTCCGCCTGGGCAAATATCTCTTTGACGCCAATAAACAAATTCTGACTGCAAGTGACGAAGTGATCAACCTGACCACTAAAGAGAGCGAACTGTTAAAATTACTCTGCCGGCACACTAATCATGTTTTAGATCGGAATTACGCATTGAAAGCCATCTGGAAAGATGACAACTATTTCAATGCCAGAAGCATGGATGTATATATTACTAAAATACGAAAGATTCTGAAAAAAGAACCCGGCATCCAGATCATGAATGTCCATGGTAAAGGGTACAAACTGATAACCGACATAAATTAATCGAGCTTCAGCACCGAAAGAAATGCTGTCTGGGGAACTTCAACATTGCCCACCTGTTTCATCTTCTTCTTCCCCTTTTTCTGTTTTTCGAGCAATTTTCGCTTTCTGGTGATATCGCCTCCGTAACACTTGGCTGTAACATCTTTCCGGTAAGCTTTGACGGTTTCGCGTGCAATGATTTTTCCACCGATTGCCGCCTGAATGGCGATATCAAATTGTTGTCTTGGTATCAATCCTTTCAGCCGTTCGCACATTTTTCTGCCAAACGGATAGGCATTCTCAAAATGAATCAGGCTGGAAAGTGCATCCACTATTTCACCGTTAAGCAGTATATCAAGCCGGACCAGGCGGGCAGGACGGTATCCGACTGGTGATAATCAAAAGAGGCATATCCACGGGAGATCGACTTCAATTTATCGTAAAAATCAAAAACGATCTCAGCTAAAGGAATTTCAAAAGTCAGTTCAACCCGGTCAGTAGTCAGGTAAACCTGGGATTTCATCTCCCCCCGTTTATCGAGGCAGAGTTTCATAATCTGTCCGATATATTCAGGCAAAGTAATAATTTGAGCTACGATAATCGGTTCTTCAATCCGTTCAATAAGCGTTGGATCCGGAAGTCCGGATGGATTATACACATCAATTTTTTCTCCTTTCTTGGTATAAACCTCATAAAACACATTGGGAATAGTACTGATAACACTCATCTCAAATTCACGCTCAAGACGTTCCTGAACGATCTCCATATGGAGCAGTCCCAGAAACCCGCATCTGAAACCAAAACCAAGTGCCACGGAAGATTCAGGTTCGTAAGTCAGAGAAGCATCATTCAGAACCAGTTTCTCAAGTGCATCCCGCAGATCTTCATAATCCTCATTATCAATAGGATAAAGACCTGCGAACACCATGGGTTTTACATGCTCAAATCCTTCAATCCCGGAGGAACATGGGTGATGCACATGAGTAATAGTATCTCCCACCTTTACTTCTGTTGAAGTTTTTATTCCAGAAATAATATAGCCCACATCACCGGTGGTGAGTATCTCTCTCGGTTCCATACCCAAACGGAGCACACCGATTTCATCGGCATGATATTCCCGGCTGGTATTGAAAAATTTCACATGGTCTCCTTTCCGGATGACCCCGTTAATAATTTTAAAATAAGCCATAACCCCCCGGTAGGGATTAAACAGCGAATCAAATATCAGAGCCTGGAGGGGAGCATTCGGATCACCGACCGGAGGAGGAACACGCTCGATGATCCGTCTCAGAATTATCTCAACACCCAGTCCGGTTTTTCCACTGGCTGCAATAATGTCACTTTTTTCACATCCCACCAGGTCAATTATCTGTTCCTGCACCTCATCGGGCATGGCTGCCGGCAAATCCATTTTATTCATTACCGGAATGATCTCAAGGTCCTGATCCATAGCCTGATAGAGATTTGAAATGGTCTGTGCCTGGATTCCCTGGGTTGCATCCACCACCAATAGTGCTCCTTCACAAGCGGCAATAGCGCGGGAAACCTCATAGGAGAAATCCACATGACCGGGGGTATCTATCAAATTAAGCACATAAGACTGTCCTTCCTGTTCTACTTTCATCTGGATGGCATGGCTTTTAATTGTGATCCCGCGTTCACGTTCCAGGTCCATATTATCCAGCACCTGTTCCTGCAGGTCTTTCCCGGTAACCGTTTGTGTCAGTTCCAGCAACCGGTCGGCCAATGTACTTTTACCATGATCGATATGGGCAATGATACAGAAGTTCCGGATATGGTTCATCTCCCCAAAAGATAAAAGAACTATTTAATAATTAATGGTTTTGTCATGTTCAAACGGGCACCTTGAACAGACAGCAAGTAGTATCCCGGATCAAGATCAGATACTGTTAAATCCGGATGTTCTTCACCCGGTTGTATCCAGAAAGATTTCAACACCTGGCCTGACAGGTTCAAAATCAGGATTTCAACAGGTTGGGTATTTTGTTTGGATAATCTGACAGTTAATCGGTCAGTAGCCGGATTTGGGAAGAAATCAAATGATGAAGTAATCAATTCTGTTTCATTGACACCCATTGTGGCAAAATCAGAGAAAAGTTCACGTTTGGTATGTATCCAGGAACCGCCTCCGGTCTTGATGCCTGGTATACCGATTCGCCATGTATCCGTAACCTGTTCAGTCAAATGGTTGTTATTATAGGTATTGGTCATTTGTGTAGATGTCAGGGTTGTCCAGTCACCATCCTGGTAATTTTGGGTTAAAGCCAGCGTTTGATTTTCATGTGTATCAAATTCATTACGAATTCTGATTGACAGGTTATAAGATTGAGAACCCGCATCCCAGCTTGAAGTAGTCAGTACCGAACCTCCGTTTTCCAGGTAATCCCAGTCCATTTTAGACATATGTATCCAGTCTCCGCCTTGCCACATATCCAACAACATATAGTCAACTCTCCCGGTGTTCAGCCAAAAAATAAATTGTCTGTTGAGATTTACCCATTCTCCGTTGTTATAACTCTGTCCGTCCAGTTCAATTATTTGTCCCGATTCATTCAGCGTATAGAGATAGCGGAATTTATACTCGAATTGTCGGGTATCCAAATTATAATTCAAAATGGTGATTTTAATAATATTTGATCCGTCAAACTCGTACTCATTTTTCGTGGCAGAGGCAATGGTCCATTGAGTACCGTTCCAGGATTCATGGTATTCAACCAGCAGATGCCCCTGATCACCATATTCATAACGATCGCGGCTTGAATTGACCCATTGAGAAGCAATATATTTTTGCCCCAATTCTAGAGTGAGCATTTTCTTCTCATCGTAAGTATAGGATCTCTTCTCATTGGGCCACGAGATGTTGGCATATTCAATTAATTCAGTTTCAACATCTCCCCAATTTGTATAAGTATAGGTAGTTTGCTGTGATTGAGCCCAACTCTCATCAGACCATAAATATTGCTCAGCATGCCGCGGGTAATCCCCGCTACCGGGCTGAGCACTAACAGATGAATAGTAAGGTGCTGCAAATAAGCACAGAAGAGCAGAAAGCAAAATAGTTCTTTTCATAAATTTAGTTTTTATTGTTGTCAAAGTTACAGAAAAGCAAATAATAAAGGTCCCTGCCGTACAGGAAGGGACCTTTATTAATTTACAGTATAGTCTTCAAATTAATTACATCATGCCGCCCATACCGCCCATACCGGGGGCACCGCCGGCTGGCATAGCTTCTTTTTCTTCAGGGATCTCTCCAATAACCGTTTCGGTAGTCAAAATCATACCGGCCACCGAAGCAGCATTTTCCAATGCAATTCGAGCAACCTTGGTTGGATCAATCACTCCGGTTTCATACAGGTTCTCATACGTTTCAGTTCTTGCATTAAACCCATAATCACCTTTCCCTTTGCTAACTTCCTGAACAACTACAGAACCTTCCAAACCTGCATTTTCAACAATCCGACGAAGAGGTTCTTCCAATGCACGGCGAACAATGTTGATACCGGTATTCTGATCAGCATTATTCCCTTTCAGGTTTTTCAGTGATTCAATAGCTCTGATATAGGAGACGCCTCCGCCGGGGATAATACCCTCTTCAACGGCAGCACGTGTGGCACTTAAAGCATCATCCACGCGGTCTTTTTTCTCCTTCATTTCAATTTCCGAAGCAGCACCCACGTATAGTACTGCCACACCACCGGCCAGTTTAGCCAGCCGTTCCTGCAATTTCTCACGATCATAATCAGACGTAGTGGTCTCAATCTGGGCTTTAATCTGTTTAACCCGGCCCTGTATCAAATCTTTCTCACCGGCTCCATTTACAATGGTGGTATTTTCTTTATCTACAGTCACCTTCTCTGCGGTTCCCAGCATATCCAGAGTAGCAGATTCAAGTTTCATGCCGGTCTCTTCCGAGATCACGGTACCACCGGTTAAAATAGCAATATCCTGCAACATTTCTTTTCTGCGATCCCCAAAACCCGGGGCTTTCACGGCAGCAATTTTCAAACTGCCACGTAACCTGTTAACTACC
>JAGHDB010000130.1 GCA_021160155.1 Bacteroidales bacterium
ATCCTGAAAACCCCTAAATAATTAATCAACCCGTCAAAATTGTCTATATAATAAAAATCAGTCCCGGGTAATTTTTGACCCATCGGTTTAAGGATATCCAGAGTATAATGATTCAGACAGGGCACTTCTATATTATCCGGACTCAACATCAGCAGATTCACCGAATCACAAATGTTTGCCTGGATCTGATAGCGTGTCCAGTAATGATCAAAGTAATTTGATCTCAAATAATCAGTCACATGTTGTTCTACGGTAACCCGGTCAGACCTGGGGGTCTGACGAATAATCATTCTCGAAAGAATCGTATCATTTTGAATTCCCGGGCTGCTTTCAGCCAGTAACATCTCTGCAACAGGGTCATGCTCATTAGCTAAATCCTGTATAATCTTCTTTTGAATCCCTGACTCTTTTGTCTGGTTTGCAAAATAGATGTGCTGTACGGCATGAGCCGAAAGAAGCATCAATAGTACAACTGTCCAGACCGGAGTAATTTTTTTACCGGGTTGGTGCATGAGCAGAACCAAAATAACCACCACAATAATCAGATATATAATGCTGAACCAGTCGGGTCCCCATCCGGCAAAACGGGTTACACCATAAATTACCGTAACAGCGGGAACAAACCCCCGGAGCAAACGCCGTGTAGACATGACTTCAGAAAGCTGCCTGACTACCCTTATGACAATCAGCAATATCGAAACATGCAGTACGATCTCTGCACCCACATCCACCAGCACATATTTATCTATTGTCAGGATACGGTATATTTCCAGCATATGGTCATGACCGGTCAATACATTATTGATTATCCACTCCGTACCCAGAAAAAGCATGAGCACTGCCACCCATACGCCAATTCCAATAGCATCGGTTATCCTCCGGTTATCCATAAGCTGTCTGCGGCGAGCCGGGTTAACCGGCCAGATCCGCAACAATTTAAAAACCTGGTAACTGAAAAACAAGATAAAAACAACGGTCAGCAAAATATCTCCGTGACTGTGCAAAAAGGAAACCGGCGTGTTAAGGGGTTTAAAAAGAGAGGTATGTACAAGAATACCGGGAATGTTAAAATAGAACAATATCCACCTGACTAACACCAAATCTGCCAACAGGGCAATGAGCCACCAGTTGCTCTTGTACAACCGGTACCCGTTACGAAGCAGATCGGCCAAAAGAGCCAGATAAAAAAACAAGCTCAGGATATACAGAATACTGTCGAGCCAGAAAAGAAATGATAACCGGTCATGCACCGGATGCGGAATCAGGTAAAATAAAAAAGTCTCTCCGGGCCCGTTAATTTGTAATGCTCCCTTGCGGGGAATGGTACTTATCTCATAAACCGACGGTACTGCTCTGTCAAACAGAAAGTGGTTGTGGATATAGTTGTTTTCGTACGGATAGATCCTTTTAACAGGCACCATTCCAACTATCCGATAGTCTCCCTTTGTAAAAACATCAGTATATACCCATGCATTGGGCAGCTTAACCATGGTTTTAGGTACCATCCGGCTTAGCCAGTGCTCTTCCAGTGCCAGAGAGTGATCAGACCACATGATCAGTGAATCCTGATGAAAAAGAAACAGCGCGATCCGGTCGTCATCACATAACTGCCTAATCTCCTTGTCATGAGCTAAAAAAACCTGGTCTGGTTGGCGACCGGCCAATGAATCCAGCAGTATTTTCGATTCGTTTTCCAACTCCCTGATCCGGTGTGCAAGAATTTTTTCGATGTGTGCCGGTTTCACTTCCTGCAGGGAGGCTTCTTCCCTTTCAGGCTCCAGTAAAATGGCAGCAATCAATAGAATCAATCCCAACCATAAAAACCGGGTAGATGTAAGCAGGGACTTCAGGTTCATGTCAACTGTCATAGATTTCAGGTCTTTCAAGCAAGATTCACGCCAAACTTCTCTAAAATTAGTAAATTACCACATCGTTTAAGTCAGTAAAGGTTGAAAACCGATTATCTATTATCTTTAGACTCCAATAACGAATCTGCTTATGGCAGTAGCTGACTTTCAATCTTACATAAGATGGGCCCTACAGGAAGATATCGGCCCTGGGGATTACACCACCCGGGCTTCAATTGATGCCCATGCATCAGGAACAGCGGCTTTGATAATAAAACAGGCCGGGATTATGGCCGGGATCACTGTGGTTCAGACCCTGTTTGAAATTTTCGATCCTGCACTGAAATTAGAGATATTTATTCAGGATGGTTCCCCGATATCTCCGGGCGACAGGGCTTTTATACTGCGCGGGAAGGCACAATCCATTTTACAATGTGAACGCCTTGCACTCAATTTTTTACAAAGAATGAGCGGTATCGCCACAATCACCCAGGAATATGTTAAAAAAATTTCGGATACCGGTGTAAAAATTCTGGATACCCGCAAAACCACACCCAATTTCAGAATATTCGAAAAAGAAGCCGTAAGAATCGGCGGAGGTTTCAATCACCGCATGGGACTCTACGATATGATCATGATAAAAGATAACCATATCGATTTTTGCGGCGGCGCCGTTAAAGCAATCCGCAAAACCACCGATTATCTGAAACAACATCATCTGAAGCTGAAAATTGAAGTTGAAGCCCGTACCCTGCAGGAAGTTGAAGAGATCCTGTCGGCCCGGGGCATTCATCGTATTCTTCTGGATAATATGCCTCCGGATGTGGTTACCAAAGCTGTTTCGCTGATCAATCACAAGATTGAAACCGAAGCTTCGGGTGGTATTACTCTTGAAAACATCAGAAGCTATGCTGAAACAGGTGTGGATTATATTTCGGTAGGCGCTTTAACGCACCGGATTCACAGTCTGGACATGAGTTTAAAAGCTGAAATCTAAGTGAAAAAATCCTTTGATAAACGACCTCGCTGGTTCAGAAAGCTTTTTGTTTTTATTAAAAAGGCTTCACTGCCGGGTTTTGACCATGTGCCGATTTATGATGTATTCAGTTTCTTTTTTCTGGGGATAAAAAACGGAGCTCTTACGGTACGTGCTTCAGCCATCGCCTATAGTTTCTTCCTCGCTATTTTTCCCGCCATAATTTTCTTTTTTACCCTGATACCGCACATTCCAATCCCTAATTTTCAGGCTGAACTACTGAATTCAATTCATAATCTGTTGCCCGAGAATGTATTTCTGACTATTCAAAGCACTGTTGAAGAAATTGTTACACGTAAAAGATTCGACCTGACTTCTATCGGTTTTTTCTCCACCCTCGTATTTGCTGCAAGTGGTATTGCTGCCATGATTACCTCTTTCAATGCCAGTTATCATCACCTTGAAACACGCTCATGGGTGAATAAGCAACTGGTAGCTGTTCTGCTTGTTTTCATTTTTTGCTTTCTTTTAGCTACCTCCGTGATCCTGATCATTTTCAGCGGACGCCTGATCAACCTGTTTGAATCCAAAGAAATACTGAATAACCAATTGCTTATTACTGCGCTTAATATTGGTCGATGGGCTATAACTCTGGGAGGTATCTTTTTAAGTATCTCATCACTCTACTACCTGGCTCCGGCCCGTAAACAAAAATTCCGGTTTTTCACCGCCGGCAGCTCACTCGCCTCCCTGTTTGTCGTGCTTACTTCTGTTGGAATGTCTACATACGTGAATAACCTGGGACACTGGAACAAATTATACGGATCAATCGGAACGTTAATCGCATTGTTGATCTGGTTGTTTATCAATTCCCTGGTACTGCTGATAGGTTTTGAGTTGAATGTAAGTATCAAAAACGCCCGCGTCCAAACTCCTTCCGCATTCCGAAAAAAGTAAGTTCAATCTGTTTACATATGATGCAGATAACGGTAAACCAGGTTTCTGATCTCATCTGTGTGACCCATCAACCGCTGGCTTAATCCCCGGTCATCATAAGATTGTAACGTCCTGATAAAATTGTCAATCGTCCGGGAAGGAAAAATCCCGTCTTTCTCAAATAATGCCCGGGCCTCTTTGAGTGCCTCGGCAGAATCCCAGCATGATTCGGGTAATCGTTTGAGTTGTTTCAGCCTCGCACCGTTTTCTTTATTAAAAATATTGACATCCACATAATACATTTCGGCACGTTCAAGCGCATCCGGCATCTCCAGACCATGCTGTACCGCTATAACCAGTCCGGCCAATAAGTGATACACATCCGCAGAACCATCCGGGCTCCGAAGTTCGACCGTTTGTCTGGTACCTACCTGAGGCATTGTATCCCGGTCTTGTGTGTTTACTTCCCGAATCATGCCGGTCCCGTGCAGCCATCCCAGAGGCACCCGGATCAATGCCGAACGGTTCCTGTCACCCCAGCAGACACTGGTAGGTGCTTCCTGATCCGGAACCAGCCGCAGGTAAGAAGTCGGAATAGTATTGCCGAAAGCCGTCAGGGCCGGAGCCAGATCCATCACCCCGGCAATCATTTTACGGGCCGTATCACTCAGGTGACCATTTTCAATCATTATATTTTGACCATCCTTCTCAAGCAGCATATGAATATGTAATCCCGATCCGGCCTTTCCAACAGTAATCTTGGGTGCAAAACTGACATTTATACCATGACGGTCACCCAGGTTTCGAAGCACCCATTTAGCCACTACGAGCTGATCAGCCGCTTTTTGAACTTCAACCGGAAGGAATTCAATCTCATGCTGCTCAAAACTTTCAGCATCCGTATTGAAATTCCCTACTTCACTATGACCATATTTGATCTTTCCCCCACACATGGCAATTAACTTCATGGCTTCCAGTCTGAACGACTCATAATTACTGAAGGGCGTAGATAAATGATATCCCTTCTGATCTTCAGCAGGATACATCTCCTCTTTTTCCCCCTGCACATAATATTCAAGCTCACCCATTGCTTTGAAAGTATACCCGGTCTGCGTCCTGAAATACTCATGTGCTTTTAACAGGATATGTTCGGGAGCTGAATCTAAAGGATGCCCTTCAGAAGAATAAAAAGAGCAAAGAATATCCACTGCCGGGATTTCCGAAAAAGGATTTAAAAAAGCAGTAGAGTAACGGGGAATTACATACAAATCGCTGGATTCTGCTTCAATATAACCAAAGAGGCTGCTTCCATCCACCCGCTCTCCGGATGTCAGGATCTCCTCAAGATAGGATTCACTATGGATAATGAAATTCAGGGTTTTCAATTTTCCGTCTCCCGCAACATACCTGAAATTCACCATACGGATACCATTCTCACGGATGTACCGGATTAAATCATTCCGTGTAAACTCTTCACTGGGCTTACCGAGAAATTGCTCCAGGGGATGAGCATGTAGTGAAAACGAATCAGATGGCTCCATGATCATTTATTTTTTTTAATTGTTCTTCTAATGCCTTGATCCTGGTTTCGGCATCAACCTTCTTTTTTTTCTCAGCTGCTACTACGCTTTCCGGCGCATGTTCCATGAAGCGCTGATTTTGTAACTTTTTCAATGTAGCCTGAAGAAATCCCCGGGAATAATTCAATTCTTTGGTAATCCGTTTAATCTCCTCATCCGGATTCACTTCCTGGTGAATTTCAACATAATATGCTACCGTACGAATCACTTGGCCCATAAGACCTTCTGGATGATCCTGTACTTCCATAATCTCATCCAGGTTCAATAATTTAACCATTAAAGGTTCCATTTCACGGTCGTACCTGCCTTTCAGAACCCGGATCTTAAGATTAATTTTATTTTTAAACGGGATATTGCGGGCAGCCCGTACCGAACGAACAAAAACTACTGCCTCCTGCATCTGTGCAAAACGGTCAATCAGGGACGAATCCCAATCCCCCCCCTTCGGCCATTGCGAGACCATCACGGATTTGTTCTCTCTCCCGGGCATCAGATGATGCCAGATCTCTTCGGTAATAAAAGGCATAAATGGATGCAGCAGCCGCATTAGTTGATCCAGAAATTCAATAGTCTGCCGGTAAGTTATTGCATCTGTCGGTTCACCGTAAGGGGGTTTTATCAATTCAAGATACCATGAAGAAAAGTCATCCCAAAAAAGACGGTAAACGGTCATTAACGCATCCGACAACCGGTATTTTTTGAAATAATCATCGATCTCTCCAACCACTTTATTCAATCTCGACCGGAACCACTGAACCGCTATCCGGGCAATTTCTGATTGGCCGGCTTTTTCATCTACCTGCCAACCCTGAACCAGTCTGAAAGCATTCCAGATTTTATTCCCGAAATTCCGCCCCTGTTCGGTCAAAGATTCATCAAACAACAGATCATTCCCTGCCGGAGAACAAAGCAGCATACCCACCCTCACCCCGTCAGCCCCGTATTGAGCAATCAGTTTCAGCGGGTCGGGTGAGTTTCCCAGGGATTTTGACATCTTTCGACGAAGATGATCCCTGACCGTACCGGTTAAATAAACATGCTCAAAGGGCTTCTCCCGGCGGTATTCATACCCGGCAATGATCATCCTGGCCACCCAAAAAAAGAGGATATCGGGAGCAGTCACCAAATCATTGGTCGGATAATAATAATTGATGTCCCGGTTGCCGGGATCCCGGATTCCGTCAAATACCGATATAGGCCACAACCAGGATGAGAACCAGGTGTCCAGCACATCCTCATCCTGATGCAACTCCTGAAGCGTAAGGGCTTTATTACCGGTTCTCGAACGAGCCTTCTCCAGCGCAATTGATGCATTCTCAGCTACGATCACCGTGTCATCATCCAGGTACCATGCCGGAATCCGGTGCCCCCACCACAACTGCCTTGAAATGCACCAGTCATGAATGTTTTCCATCCAGTGGCGGTACGTATTAATGAATTTCGAAGGATATATCCTGATATCTCCGTTCAAGATGTGTTGTAACGCCGGTTCTGCCAGGTCATCCATCTTTAAAAACCACTGTTTGGATAAGCGCGGTTCAATCACTACATCGGTCCGTTCAGAATAGCCCACCTTATTGGTATACTCTTCAACCTTAACCAAAACGCCCAGCTCCTTCAGCTTTTCTGCCGCCAGCTTTCGCGCTTCAAACCGGTCAACCCCCGTAAAAAGCCCGGCAGCCTGACTCAAAGTACCGTCTTCATTGAAAATATCAATCACTTTCAATTTGTGTCGCAACCCTATCTCATAGTCATTCTCATCGTGCGCAGGGGTAATCTTCAGTGCACCGGTACCAAAGTCAATATCCACATAAGAATCCCGGATCACCGGTACCACACGGTTTACCATGGGGACAATCACGCTCTTACCCTGCAAGTGTTGATACCTGGGATCTTCAGGGTGTACACATACGGCAGTATCCCCGAGAATGGTC